>JACVCS010000023.1 GCA_016741915.1 Phycisphaerales bacterium
CGCGGAGTGCGGGGGGGTGTGGGGGTGTGGGTTGAGGGGGCGGGAGAGCGGGCCGCGCGAGAGGGGGAAGGCGACCGCGGGGTTCGTGGAGCGGGTGGCGGGGGGGCTGGGTATCGCGGGGGGGTGTGTGGAGGTGACGCAGGGGCACACGCGCGCGGAGAAGACGCTTCGGATCGTCGGGGGTGGGGCGGATTTGGGTGTGAGGCTCGACCGGGTGGGCGCGGGCTGAATGAGCGGTTGTGCTCAGGCGTGCGCGAGCGGGTGAAAGATGAATGACCCCGGCGGGAATCGAACCCGCACCTCAACCTTGAAAGGGTTGCGTCCTAGCCGCTAGACGACGGGGCCGGCTATGTGGGCATGGTAGGCGTGCAGGGGCGAAAATGAAAACACCCCGCGGTTGGTGCGCGGGGTGTTGGGGATGGCGATGAAGTTGGGGACGGGAAGGCGGGTTAGATGCCGCAGAGTTTGCGGAGGGCGTCGGCCTTGTCGGTCTTTTCCCAGGTGAAGGTTTCGTAGGACTTACCGCTGTAGGTGATCTTGCCGGGGGCGCGGCCGAAGTGGCCGTGCTTGGCGGTGGGGGCGTAGATGGGGGTGCGGAGGTTGAGGCTTTCGATGATGCCGCGGGGTGTGAGTTTGAAGGTCTGGCGGATGGCGTCGGAGATTTTGGCTTCGTCGACCTTGTTGGAGCCGAAGCAGTCGACGTAGACGGAGGTGGGCTCGGCGACGCCGATGGCGTAGGAGAGCTGGATTTCGCAGCGGTCGGCGAGGCCGGCGGCGACGACGTTCTTGGCGATGTAGCGGGCCATGTATGCGGCGGAGCGGTCGACCTTGGTGGGGTCTTTGCCGGAGAAGGCGCCGCCGCCGTGGCGGCCCATGCCGCCGTAGGAGTCGACGATGATCTTGCGGCCGGTGAGCCCGGTGTCGCCGTGGGGGCCGCCGATTTCGAAGCGGCCGGTGGGGTTGACGTGGATGGTGATGCCGGGGTTGAACCAGGTGCCGAGGACGGGCTTGATGATGTGCTCGATGACCTGCTTCTTGAGGTCGGCCTGGCGTTCGTTCCACATTGGGTCGTGCTGGGTGGAGAGGACGACGGTGTCGACGCGGACGGGCTTGTTGTCGTGGTATTCGACGGTGACCTGGCTCTTGGCGTCGGGGCGGAGGCCCGGGATGATGTTCTCGCGGCGGCAGTGGGCCTGGAGCTCGACGAGGCGGTGGCTGAGCTGGATAGCGAGGGGCATCAGCTCGGGGGTGTCCTTGCAGGCGAAGCCGAACATCATGCCCTGGTCGCCCGCACCTTCGCGGTCGACGCCCATGGCGATGTCGGGGGACTGCTTGTTGAGGGCGACGAGGACGGAGCAGCTTTCGGAATCGAAACGCATGTCGCCGGAGGTGTAGCCGATTTCCTTGACGGTCCGGCGGACGAGGTCGGAGATTTCGACGTAGGTCTTGGTGGTGATTTCACCCGCGACGACGACGAGGCCGGTGGCGCAGAGGGTTTCGCAGGCGACGCGGGAGTAGGGGTCGTCGGCGATCATGGCGTCGAGGATGGCGTCGGAGATCTGGTCGGCGACTTTGTCGGGGTGACCCATCGAGACGGATTCGGAAGTGAAGAGGCGCTTCATGATCGTCGGCTCCGGAGGCGTGAAATGGTGGACGGGAACGTGCGTGACCCGATGAGCGTGAGGCCGGCGGAGGGCGGGCCTTGGCTATCGGGGGAAGATGATAGCGGGGGTTCGTGGGTGGGCTGAGTGGGCGGCCTGGGTTTACGGATTCTGTTTGTGGTGCGAGGTGGCGATCACGCAGCGTGCGGAAACGGGGTTGGCGGTAGGCTGGGGCACCATGAGCGCGAAGAACCAGAACGTGGAGCTCGAAGCGTGGGCCAAGTCGACGTTTACGAAAGGCGAGGCGCGGAAGGTGCTGCTGCCGGCGGGTTTTCGGTTGTACAAGTTCACGGGCGGGTCGCTGGTGGATAGCAAGGGGCAGGTGACGCCTTGGTGGAGCGCGCGGACGGGGCTGGATTCGAACGACCCGGGGTTGGACGGCGTGCTGGAGCGGTCGGCGCGGGCGGGGGTGCACCCGCGCGAGCATGTGCGGGCGCGGGCGGCGGTGAAGAACGCGTGGAACAACCTCGACGGGATTCTGAAGGTCCGGCTGCTGACAGCGGCGTGGGGTTGGTATGGGCGGGCGAGGCACCAGCCGGTGGACGCGCCGGATGGGAAGGGCGGGTTTGTGGACTATCCGAACGTGGTCTTCATCGGCGGGTCGTACCAGTTGTTCATCCCGAACCTGTCGGCGAGCGATGTGCAGATTGATGAGGGTGTGTGAGGGATGCGCGGTGGTGTGGTTGTTGAAGCGTGAAGCCGCGCGGGCGGAGGAAGAGCTACCCTGCGGGCATGCCAAGCATCCGCCGCTCGCCTTCGGTTTCGGACTCCACGACGTCGAACGCCCGCGCCGGGGGGACGGGTGGAAGCAAACTGAACTTGAGCTATGCGCAGTCGGGGGTGAACCTTGAGGAGAAGGACAGTTTTACGGAGTCGCTGGGGTCGTTGATGCGGAGGACGCACGGGCCGCGGGTGATCCCGAACCCGGGGGGGTTTGCGGGGCTGTTCCGCCTGGATTACAACGAGAAGCTGTTTGCGCGGAACTACAAGCAGCCGGTGCTGGTGGCGTGCGCGGACGGGGTGGGGACGAAGCTGAAGCTGGCGATTGAGATCAAGAAGTACGACACGCTGGGCATTGACCTGGTGGCGATGAACGTCAACGACATGATCGTGCAGGGGGCGGAGCCGCTGTTTTTCCTGGACTACATCGCGGTGCCGAAGGTTGATAAGGCGCTCTTGAATGAGCTGATGAAGGGGATTGTGGAGGGGTGCAAGCAGAGCGGCTGTGCGCTGTTGGGCGGAGAGACGGCGGAGATGGCGGGGCTGTATGCGCCGGGGGACTTTGATCTGGCGGGGTTTGCGGTGGGTGTGGTGGATGTGGCGCGGGCGGTGAACCCCACGCGGGTTGAAGTGGGCGATGTGGTTTTGGGGCTGGCCTCGGCGGGGGTGCACTCCAACGGGTATTCGCTGGTGCGGAAGATCGTCGAGGCGGCGGGGCTGGACCTGCACGCGCCGGAGCCGGCGGCGGTTGATCGACCGCGGCGCGTCACCGCGGCGAAGGCGTCAACGGGCAAGCGCGGCGGCAAGGCGGGCAAGGGGGCGAACGGATCGGCGCGTGAGGCGACGCTGGGTGAGACGCTTTTGACGCCGACGCGGATTTATGCGCGGAGCATCACGAAGCTGCTGGGCAGTTACAAGGTGAAGCACGTGATCAGCGGGATGGCGCACATCACGGGGTCGGGGATGAGCGGGAATCTGTGCCGGGCGCTGCACCCGAAGGTGGACGCGGTGGTGCGGAAGAGCGCGTGGCCTGTGCCAGCGGTCTTTCAGTTTCTGCAGGAGAAGGGCGGGGTGAGCGACGAGGAGATGCGGCGGGTGTTCAACATGGGGATCGGGTATTGCGTGATTGTGAAGCCGAGCTTTGCGGAGAGCGTGGCGCAGCAGTTGCGGAAGCTTGGGGAGAAGGTGTATGTGATCGGTGAGATTGTGAAGGGGAAGGGGGAGGTGCGGGAGGTGGAGTGAGGGGGAAAAGGCTAAGGGCGTCAGGGGTGAGGCTTTGGGGAAGCGGTGAGATGACGTTTCTTTGGCGATTGAGGTTGCAAACGGCAATGGCGGCGCTGCCGCTGGTTGTCTATTTGGTCTTGATGGGCTTCGTGCAGAGGAATGTGAACGATCCGAAGTTGAGCATGCGGGTTGGTGATGTGGGGTTGTCGCTGGCGTTTGCTCTGGCCTTGGGGTTGTATGTGTGGATCGCGGTTCGGCATGCGCATGTCCTGCAGCGTGGCGGCTGGCGGCTGTGCCCGGGCTGCGGCGAAGCGTTCAGTGGGGAGGGACCCACGCAGTGCGGCGGGTGCGGGCGGATCTTTGAGGGTCGTTTGGTTCGCCAGCGTTGGCGGAAATGGTTGATGCGTGGGTACGCATGTTCGCTGGCGGAGCCGTTTGGGGTGTTGATCTTCGGCATCATTTCTTCGCTCCACGTAGTCGAGTTGTACTTCGGCAAAGAAGCGAACGGCGCAGAGCCGGGCGTGGCGAGAATCGTTGCGGTGGCGGTGTTGTTGAGTTTCACGGTGATCGCGGCGGCGTGGATGTTGAAGGTGGCGCTCGAGCGACGGCGGCGCGTGCGCGCGGCGCGGTTCTGTGTGTGCGAGCAGTGCGGGTATCCGTACGCGGGCGAAGGTGAGATCACCTGCACGGAGTGCGGGGATGTGTTCAACGGGGCGGAGGTTCGGATGCGGTGGCTTGAGCGGGTGACGTGAGGTTGATTCGATGGTGAACGCGAAGGTAACGCGCCGCACCGCTCGAAACTGCGTGCCGAATGGAAACGCAAGACGCACGGCTCTGGAGAGCCGTGCCACCGAAATGCAAAGACTGCACCGTGACTTACCCCATCACAATCACATCATCCTGCAGGCAGCTTGTGACGATGGGGCCTTTGGCGGGGTCGGTGAAGACGTTGATTTCGAGGCGGACGCCGAAGGTTGGGAGGTAGAGGCCGGGCTCGATGGTGTAGCCGATGCCGGGGATCATGGTTCGGGTGTCGCGGGTTTCGAGGTTGTCGAGGTTCATGCCGACGCCGTGGACTTTGGGACCGGGGCTGAGGGAGTGACCGGTGCGGTGGCGGATGTACTGCTGGTAGCCCGGGGCGATGAGTTCGTGTCTGGCGGCTTCGTCGAGCTGCCAGCCTTGCACCGGTTGGTTTGCTTTCCAGGCATCTTGCGCGAGTTTGAGTGAGGCGTTGCGGGCGGCCTTGACGGCGTTGTAGACCTTCATGCGTTCGGGGGTGAGGGCTTCGGAGCCGCAGGCGCCGACCCAGGTGATGTCGCTGAAGATGTGTTGCTCACCGGGGGTGCGGGCCCAGAGGTCGATGAGGACCCAGTCGCCGCGTTTGATGGGCGAGGGGTTGAGTTTGTTGACCTCGAAGTGCGGGTCGCCGGCGTGGGCGTTGACGGCGACGACGGGCTCGCCGTCGGTCTGGAGTTTCTCGCGCTCGAAGGCGGCGAGGATTCGGCGTTGGACATCAAGCTCGGTGATCGGCGTGTTGGCCTTCAGTGCGGCTGAGATCATCGCGAAGGCGTCGTCTTTGATGGCGGTGACCTTGGCGGAGACGGCGCGGTGGTCGGCTTGGGCGGCTTCGCTCCAGCGGGCGACGGAGACTTGGATGAGGTCGGCGCTGGAGACGACCTCGAGCCCGAGGCCGCGGATGAGCTCGACCGCGCCGGCGTCGACGAAGCTGACGGCGGGGAGTTGCCCGCCGGGGGAGTATTCCATCGCGACGCGGGCGGAGCCGGCGAGGAGCTCGGCGAGACTGGCGCGGAGCTCTTGCCAGGAGAGGAAGACCTTTTTCGTGATGGGGTCTTTGTCGAACTGCGTGGCGTCGATGGCGTGAACGAGGGCGGTGGGCTCGCCCCGCGCGGGGATGATGATGGCGAAGCGGCGGGTGGTCCAGCGCTTGCCGGCGGGGGAGGGGAAGAGCTGGGCGGCGATGGGGTTGCTGCCTCGGAAATCCCAGAGGACCCAGGCGTCGATGCGGCGGTCGAGCATGAAGGCTTGCAGGTCACGCATGGCGGTGGTGGAGATGGTCATGGGTGGTTCCGTTTGAAAGGCAGAGATGAGTGCTGAGTGCTGAGTGATGAGGGGAAGATGGGTTAGGGCTTGGGGGCGTCTTGTTTCGGTTGTTGCGTTTCGGTGAGGATGGTGTTGAGTTCGGGTTCGAGGGCTTTCCACCAGCGGGTGTAGCCCTCTTGGCTGAGGTGGAGCAGGTCGGGCATGATGGTTCGGCTGATGCTGCCGTCGGCTTCGATGAAGTTGGGGCCGAGGTCGAGGAAGCGGACGCGCGGGCCACCTTCGTCGGCGGGGATGCTCTTGGCCCAGTCGCTGAGGAGTTGGTTGGTGAGTGTGACCTTCTGGGCAAGCGGGTCGTTCTTCTCGCCTCGGGGAAGGATGGCGAGGACGATGATCTTCGCGCTGGGCAGGCGCTGGGCCATGGCCTTCACGCAGGCGCGGATGCCCGCGGCGACCTCGGCGGGTTCGTCGCTGTTGAGGTTGTTGGTCCCGATCAGGAGGACGACGGCCTTGGTGGGCTCGCCTTTCTTAGGCTTGTTGAGCGAGGCGAAGGACTCGACGGTGATGCGGTGGAGAACGTGCTGGGTGCGGTCGCCGCCGATGCCGAGGTTGATGGCGTTGAGCTTTGCGGGGCCGAGGGCCCAGATGTCTTTGCCAGCTCCTTCCCAGC
This sequence comes from Phycisphaerales bacterium, assembly GCA_016741915.1. Classification (GTDB taxonomy): domain Bacteria; phylum Planctomycetota; class Phycisphaerae; order Phycisphaerales; family UBA1924; genus JACVCS01. The sequence goes on from JACVCS010000023.1 coordinate 6,334, forward strand.
CTTGGGTGATGGAGTCGCCGATGAAGATGACCGGTGCGCCTTGGGCGAGGGCGGCTTTGTTGACGCGGGTGTTGAGATCGCGGAGACGGGCTTGCCACCAGCCGTCGGTTCGGGGTTGGGGGTTGATGGCGGGGTTGTCGGAGATCTTCGCGGGGGGAACTTTGCCCGGCGGGAAGACGGCGAGCGAATCGACGGCGATGGCGGCCTCGTTCATGAGGCGCTCGGCCTCCGCGCGGGCGGCGTTGAGCGCGGGTTGGTCGATGCCGGCGGCGAGTGTGTCGGGGCTTGCGTATTTGATGACGAGATGAGCCGCGACGACGCCCGCGGGTGTGCGGGCGACGATGGTGCGCAGGCGCGTGCGGGTGAAGGCGCGCTCGGCGGTGCTGGTGGTCTGATCGGTGACGGAGAGGATGCCCTGGCGATCTTCCCACGCGGGGCCTGTGGAGTCTGGGTCGCGGGTGATGGTCAGTCGGACGGTGCACGGGCCCTTGCGGAGGAGGGCGACATGGGTGGAGCGCGGGGCGGCACTTTCGAGCGTGCTTGGGGAATCTTCAGACCAGCCGGCGGGTGAATAGAAGCGGACGGTTGCGCGGTCGTCGCGGTGCTCGATGAGGCGGGAGATGGCGGGTTGGGCTTGTGCGGGCGCGGCCGCGGGTGGTGCGGGAACTGCGGGCTCGGCGGCGGTGATGATCGGCGTCGACGCGCACGCGGCGGCGAGGGCGCAGGCGACGAGTCCGGCGATGTGCGTTCGGCTGGTCATGGTGACCTGCTTTCGGTTGCGCTGGGGTGGTTGAGGTTGTCGGCGATGGTGGCGAGATCGCTGAGGTGCTGGGGGTTGGCGGTGCCGACGACGGCGGCGGTGACGCCCGGCGTGTTCAGAACGCTGCGGAGGGATTCGCTCGGGTTGGAGTGCCCTGAGGCGAGGGGCTTCTTGATCAGCACGCCCAGGCCTTGGGCATGGGCGCGGGCGATGAGGTGCTCCATCGCGCGGTCGCGCTCGTTGAGCGTGAGCATGAGGACATCGCAGCGGGCGATGGGGTTGTTGAGGACGAGCTCACCGCCCGCGATGGAGCCGATGGATACACCGACGGCGCGGATGAGGCCTTGGTGTTGCAGCTCGCGGAGCGTGCGGAGGGCGTGGCCTTGCGCGAGGATCTCGTGATCGAGCGAGCCGGTGGCGAAGTGGAGCAGCACGATGTCGAGCATCGGCACGCGGAGGCGTTGCAGCGAGCGTTGGATGGATTCGCGGATGTGCTCGGGGGAGAAGTCGTAGGTTGAGGTGCTGGTGGATTCGTTGAAGATCTCGCCGACCTTTGTGCAGATGAGCCAGCGGTCGGTCGTTGCGGCGGCGGGCGTGGTGCTTGCGGTTAGGGCGATCTGTGGGAGGATTTCACCGAGGCGGAGTTCGCTTGTGCCGTAGGCTGGGGCGGTATCGATGAGGCGGATGCCGCGGGACCACGCGGCATGCAGGAGCCAGCGCACGGCGTCGTCGGTGGGGAGTTGCGTGGGCGCATTGCCGGGATATTTCAGACCGCCGAGGCGCCCGAGCTTGACAGTGCCGAGGGCGAGCGGCGGGACGTTGATGCCGGTGGTGCCGAGCGGGCGGGAGATCATTCGGTGCCCCCGATCCCCCCCAACCCCCCCACTGCCGATTGCTCGTGCGAGGACGCGGCGTCGCGAGCGGCTTCCCAAGGCAGCGTGCCGACGTGTGCGCGCGGAAGCGCGGCGAGCGTGTCGGCGGCGACGATGGTCGCGGCGGATTGAATGGGGCTTGGGGCGTTGATGGTGAGCCCACGTTCGCGGAGTTGGTCGATGAGGCGCTGGGCCAGCAGCGGCGCGAAGGCGAGCTTGGTGGGCCAGGCGGCGATGATGGGCCCGGCGTGCTGGATGACCGGCTCATCGGGGCGTGAGCCGTCGGGCATGAAGCCCTCGGCGCGGTCGATGCGTCCGGCGAAGAGGCGAACGCTGGGCAGCTCGCGGCTGAGCCAGGGGAGGCAGGCGTGGAGTTCTTTTGTGCAGGCTTCGATCTGCTCGCTGGCGGAGCGTGGAACGCCCTGCTCGGCGATGCCGCCACCGATGAGCCAGTGGGTCGGGCCTGTGCTGTCGCGTGAGAAACTCGTGATGGTCAGGCGCGGGACGGAGCCAACGCCCAGGCAATGTCCGAAGAGCATGCCACGCGACGGGAGAGCCGCGGCGAGCGTTTCAGGAAGCTCGGCATAGAGCATGTGCAGCGGGCGCGTCTGCATGCGGATGAATGAGCCGAGGGTTGAGGAGGACTTGTCATGCTCATCGTGCATGACACGCGCGAGATCCGCGTTGCCCGCACCGGCGCAGCAGATCAGTGCGCGGGTTTTGAACGCGACGTGCTGTCCGTCGTGAAGCTGAGCGGTGACGCGGACCGCATCGCGCGCGTGCTGCGCACGGCGGGTGATGCCCGTGATGCACGCGACGCGGGCGATGGCGTTCTCCCGGCCTTTCGCGAGCGCCGACACGACGCTCGGAACATCCAGCACGGGCTCGGCGACCTGATACACATCGACGCTGCTCGGCGCGCCGGCGAAGAGACCCGGACGGCTGGATTTGTCGAGGCGCTGCACCGGCGTGCGGATCGCCTTGCTCGCGGCGACGCCGGAGAAGCGCGACAGCAGGCCCGTGGTGGTCCAGAGGAGTTGATGCTCGCTGAGGACGCGGGCGGTTGGGATGGCGACTTCGCCTTCGCCTTTCAGGGCGGCTTGCCACGCGGCGGGCATGGCGCTAATGGCTTTGCTGGCGCTGCTGGCCTGACCGGTGAGGGCGTACTTGATGCCGCCGTGGATGATGCCCTGGGACCAGAGGGTTTGGCCCTGACCGAGGGCGGAGGCTTCGATGAGTCCGGCGCGGAGGCCTCGGTTCAGAAGTGTGGCGAGGGTCCACAGCCCGGCGATGCCGCCGCCGATGATCAGCACGTCGAGCTCGATGGTGGTTTGATCGCTCACGCTACGAGCAGGGTATATCGCGGGGGTGATCGGCGGCGTCACGAGCCAGGACCTCGCGATCAGCTCGCGGTGGCGACGATGACCGTTCGGTCGTCGGCCGCCGGCGCGTTGTGGGCGAAGGCACCCAGTTCGTCCAGCAGCGTGGTCAGCAGGGCGGCGGCGTCCTCGTGGGGGCGGGCGATGATCTCGTCGAGGCGGTCGGTGCCGAACATCTCACGCGTGGGTGAGAAGGTCTCGGTGATGCCGTCGGTGTAGAGAATCAACGCGTCGCCCGGGTCGATCTTCAGCGAAGCGGAGGTGTACTCCGCGTCTTCGAGGATGCCCAGCGGCACACCCTGCGCACCTTCGACGGAGAGCACAGGCCCGGAGGTTTCACCCGTCGCGAAGCCCACCCGCAGACGCGGCGGGTTGTGCCCGGCGCTCGAGTACTCAAGAGTTCGGGCCTTCGGGTCGTACACGGCGTAGAAGGCGGTGACGAACATCATCCCGCCGCTGGTGCTCAGGGCGTATCGCGTGGAGAGCTCGCGATTCACGGCCGAAAGGAACTTGCCCGGCGCCTGGCGGTCGGTTGGGGCGACGTGCGCGATGGCGTGCATGATCGCCATGAGCACCGCGGCGGGCGTGCCGTGACCCGAGACGTCGGCGATGAGCATGCCGATGCGCCCGCGATCGAGCTCAAAGAAGTCGTAGTAATCGCCCCCGGCGTTTTTGCTGGTCTGGTAGTGCGTCGCGAGATCAAGCCCCGGGACGCTTGGGAGCTTCACCGGCAAGAGCGCACGCTGGATATCCGCGACAGCTCGCATCTCTCGGTCGAGCGCCTCGTTGCTCTCGGCGAGTTTCTTCGACAGCACGAGGTTTGAAGTGGCGCGGCCGAAGAGGCTTGAGAGCCAGACCAGTTCCGGGACTTTGCTGGTCTCGAAGGCGTGCTTTTCGCGGCGCAGCACGCAGACCATGTTCAGGGCCTCACCCGCTTCGTAGTGCGGGATGGCGAGCATCGAACCGAACCCGCGGAGGTACATCACGCACGGGTCGGTTTCGTCGACGCGCAGGTCGTTGATCAGCAGGGGTTTGCCGGCATAAAGCAACTCGCCCAAGATGCCGCGGTCAAGCACGGGGAGTTTGTGGGGCTGCTTCCACGGGTCGATATCTTCGGACCAGCCGCTGAAACGGGTGATTCGAAACTTGGGGGTATCGAGCCCGCGTTTGGAGAGGCTGACGATGCCGTCGTTTCGGTAGAGCGAGCGCATGCGCTGCCCGTACTGCTTGACCATGAGCTGCGGATCGGACTGGGTGCTCATGTCGCGCATCAGCGAGTCGATCTGCGACAGGCGTTGCTGCCAGTCCTCGGACCAGCCGGCACCGTCGTTGTGCGTCTCGCCCGACCCGCTGACAGATGCTGCACCCATAAGGGCATCGTACACGGCCGCCGCCTCAGCACCGGTCCATTTCAGCCAGAACGTCGAGAGTTTTACGCACCGCCTCACACGGCGGATCAGGGAAGTTGATCACCGCGCCTCGGCACATCACCCGAGATCAACCCCGGGGATCCTGCCCCGTGCTCGGGACGTCTGGTTTGGCGTTCAGCACGACGACCTCGGTGGTCTCGGCCTGATCTCGGCGGGTTTGCTTCGAGCGGAAAGACGAAACGCCGTACTGCTTCCGCCACCAGATGAAGAAGAGCGCACCGCAGGTAGGGAAGAGAATCCCGACGGTGATGGCGATCCACAGGCCGGGCATGGATTAGAGCTCCACCATCTCCATCGCGGGGGCCTGTTCGATGGGCAGGACGGGGAGGGCGACGCTGGTGATGAAGGCTTCGAGGCCCGGGAGTTTGCCCATCTCGGTGCGCAGGGCCGCGGGGTTGGCCAGCGGGGCCTGACCGCCCGTGCCTTGCTTGGCCTGGGTGTAGAGGTCCAGACCGATCTGCGATTCGCTGCGGGCGCCTTCGCGGGCGGGGATGGCCTGCTCGAAGGCCTGGATCAGGCCCTTGGCGTTCTCGAAGCAGCCGGCTTTTTCGACCCACGTGACGCAGGGCAGGACAACGTCGGCCCGGTCGATCAGCTCGCTGGGGAGCGTATCGAGCGCGACGACGAACTTGCCTTCGAGGGCTTGCGTGAGCGCGCCGGTGATCCAGTTCGAGGGGTAGTTGCCCGTGATGATCACGCCGCCGACTTCGTTGCTGCGGAGCTGAGCGATGATCTGCTCGAAACTGGCGACGTAGCCGCCGTGGGGTGAGGACTTGCTGACGGCCTCGAGCACGCGCTTGACGCCTCGGCTGTTGGGGCACTTCTCGGCGTAGAGCTTGAACCCGTCGGCCTTACCTGGCGGGAAGGTCTTGTCCTGACCCTGAACCGGGATCGGGCCCATCGCCAGGAACGCGCGGTCGTCGATGGCGCGGGCGGCCTTCGCCAACGCGTACGCGTCTTCGCAGCTCAGCATGGGGCTGACGATGACGGCGATGCGCTTGCCCTTGGCGCTGACGGCCTTAAGTCCCTCAACCGCGTCGCTGATGCCGCGGGCCCATTCGGTTGCGAGCTGCACGCCGAACTGCTTGTGCCGTGCGCCGCTGAGGCGGTCTTCACGCTGGACGAACTTCCATCCGTGGCGCACTTCATCGGTGATCCACCACTTGTTGACGGCCATGTTCGTGCGGGGCTTGATGCGGTAGACCTTGCCCTCGTTGTGTTCGACAAAGATGTTGTCGCCGCTGGCGGTAAGGCCGTCGATGCTGGGGGTGCTCTTGAGGAACCAGACGCGCTGGGCGAAGAGGAAGTCCTTGTCGAGCAGCGCGCCGACGGGGCAGAGGTCAACGACGTTGCCGGCGAGTTCGTTGTCGATGGGCTGACCGGGGAAGACGTCGATCTCTTCGCGGTTGCCGCGGCCGGAGACGCAGAGCTCGCTGGTGCCGCTGACCTCGCGGGTGAAGCGGACGCAGCGGGTGCACATGATGCAGCGGTCGCTGTAGAGGTAGATGTTGGGCCCGACGTCCTTCTTGGGGTTCTTGACCTTGGTTTCCTCGAAGCGGCTTTGCCCGCGGCCGTATTCGTAGCTGTAGTCCTGAAGGAGGCACTCGCCGGCCTGATCGCAGACCGGGCAGTCCAGTGGGTGGTTGATCAGGAGGTACTCCATGACCGCCTTCTGATTGGCGACGGCCTTGGGCGATTCGGTGTAGACGACCATGCCTTCCATGCATGCGGTCTGGCAGGTGGGCATGAGCTTGCCGCCCATGTAGGGCATGAGCTTGCCGGTGGCCTTGTCGGGCATCCAGACCTCGGCGAGGCAGATGCGGCAGCTCGCGACGACTGAGAGCCCGTCGTGGTAGCAGTATTGAGGGACTTGCACCCCTTCACCGTTGGCCACCTGCAGGATGAGCTGGCCGGGCTTGAACTCGCACACACGTCCATTGATGGTGATCTGGGGCATAGCGGGTCGATGGTAGCGCCCATTTGGATGGCTTCGAGGGGGGTCAGGGGGTGCCTCAAAAAGAGGCGAGGCACCTCCCACCAGAGGCTGTGGATACCCCGTACTGCCGGGATACCCCGGTTTGACCTAGGGGTTACCCGCCTTTTGGTTCTTTGCGCTGACGAAAAGCTGGATATGCCGCCCTTTTGCCTGCATTATTGGTCAGACCGCGCGAATACGTTCACAGTGCGTACATCGCGTTGGTGGGTGAGGAGAGAGACACCGCATCCATCCTTTGTTTCGCGGTCCGCGAGCTTTGCGTTGCAAAGTCTGATCGCTGTGGCGTTGGGCACCCGGTGGTGCTTTACCGCCCCGCGAACAGTCGAGCGGTCGGTCTTCGCTGTCGGAGCACGAATCGTCGCATTGACAATCGGAGATTGAGTCGAAGCGAACCTGGTTTGAAAGGGAACGAAGGTCTGAGAATCGTGAGAAAAAGGGCCGAGAACACCATCCGTTCGGTGGAATAGTTGAGGATTCAGCCCGAGTTGATCCGGATGAGTTGATTTCGAGCACTTTGTGCATCATCTTGGCTTGAACAGCGTACATGGGTGAATAACCCGCAGTTGATTACCAACCGACTTCGAGAGAAGTCCCAGAGGAGAGAGAGACATGAATCGTACTATCACCTTGTCCGCGCTTTGTGCGTTTGTCGGCCTGGCCGCTTCCGCGAATGCCTCGGTGGTGTTCACGAGCACCGGCGCCGGTGGTCGGGCCGCGTCGGTTGAGTTTTCTACCAGCGGCAACAACCTCGTGGTGAGGCTCACGAACACCTCACTGATCGACATCACCGCCCCGGCTCAGGTGCTGACGGGCGTGTACTTCAACATCTCCGGCGGTTCCATCAGCCTCAGCCGCGTCTCGGCGCTGCTCGCGGCCGGTTCTTCGGTCGTCGGTGACACGCAGCCCGCCGGTGGCGTGGTCGGCGGTGAATGGGCCTATCGCGGCGGCATCAGCATCGCCGGCGCGTCGTACGGGATCTCCTCTGTCGGGCTGGGTGTCTTTGGCGGCGGCGACCTCTTCCCCGGCCCCGATCTTGACTCGCCCACCAGCCCGAACGGCGTGAACTACGGCATCACCACCAACAACGACAACTTCAGCAACAACAACGGCGGCGCCAGCGTCCCGCTCATCCGCAACAGCGTCGTCTTCACCCTCTCGGGTCTGCCGACCGGTTTCGACCTCGGGCGCATCTCGGGTGTCGTTGTGCAGTACGGCTCGGCCCTTGACGAGCCGCAGGACACCACCACCCTCGTCCCCACCCCCGGCGCCTTGGCGCTGCTGAGCATGGGCGGGCTGGTGGCCTCGCGTCGTCGTCGCGTGCAGGGCTAAGGCCCGCTCGCCGATCGAACGCCTGAAAGGCCTTCGATCCGAATGTGAATCGCTGTCTTCGCAGGCCCGTGGGCATTCCCCGCGGGCCTGTTGTTTTTCATCAGCGGATCGGCTCATCAACGCGGCGGGTCTTCGTGCCTACCCACCTACCATCCGCCCCTATGTCTGGTGAACCGAACAACGCCGCCGCTTCGTCGAATACCTCGCTGAACGCCCCGACCGGGACGCGCGATCTCTACCCGCTGGAACTCGCTCGCAGGCGTTGGATCGAGCGCCGCTGGCGTGATACGTCGCTGCGTCACGGCTTCGAAGAGATCGACGGGCCGACGTTTGAGCACACCGAGCTGTACACCCGCAAGTCGGGCGATGGGATCGTCTCCGAGATCTTCGGCGTCTACTCAGGGAAGGATGAAGCCGGGCTGAAGACCATGGGTCAGCGGCTGGCCGCAGGTGAGACCGGCGCGGTGGCGCCGTATGCCCTGCGTCCGGAGTTCACCCCGACGCTGGCGCGGATGTTCGCCGCAAGGGCCGGTCAGCTTCCGCGGCCGACCAAGTGGTTCTGGCAGCAGAACTGCTATCGCGCCGAGAAGCCCCAGCGCGGTCGCTTGCGCGAGTTCATGCAATGGAACTGCGACATCATCGGGATCCCGGGCGAGCCCAACGCCGGCGCGACGCCCTCGGCGGCGGAAAAGGCCGAGCTGGACGCGGAGATCATCGCCTGCTGCGTCGACCTGCTGCGCGGGGTTGGGCTCTCACCCGCGAACGTGAAAGTCCGGTTCAACGACCGCTCGGTCCTGGGCAACATCGTCTCGCGGCTGGGGGTGGATGATGAGCACCACGCCGCGGCGTTCGCGCTGCTGGACCGGCGCAACAAGCTCGACAACGCTGATCTTGAAGCCATGGCCTTTGAGTTCGGGATCAACTCGATCGAGTTCCTGAACTTCCTGAAGCGCCCGCGCGGCGGGGAGAACCTCGCCTCGTCGCTGGCCCACCTGCCCGTGACGGACCGCGGCGACCTGGAGCGGCTGACGCAGCCCCTGACGCTGCTGCAGAGCCGACTGGCGGAGGCGGGGTGCGCCGAGTGGTGCGAGGTGGATATGAACATCGCGCGCGGCCTGGCGTACTACACCGGGATGGTCTTTGAGGTCATCGCCGACGGCGAGCGCGCGGTGGCGGGCGGTGGACGCTACGACAACCTCATCGCGACCTTCGGCGGGCCGGCAACGCCCGCGGTGGGCTTCGGGATGGGCGACGTGGTGCTGTCCCTGCTGCTGCAAGACAAGGGCCTCATGCCCAGCGATAAGCAGATCGCGGCGGAGCTCGGGCTGCGCCCCGATGCGTTCGTGATCTCCAACGGCAGCCCCGAGGCCGACGCACTGGTGGGCCCGGTGCTGGCGAAGTTGCGTGGGATGGGCCTGCACGCACGCCGGTCGTACAAGACCACCGGGAAGATCGGCAAGCTGCTGAAGGAAGCCAGCGACGTGAACAGCCGATTCGCGGTGATCATCGAATCGAGCGAAGAAATCACGCTGAAAGACATGGACCAGAACACGCAAGACCGCGGACCACGCGAGGCGCTGCTGGCGCGGATCACGCTGGCGTGATGTTCAAGAGTTCCGCGCGATGCTGAGAGCACGCTGATAGACCGCTTCCAACTCGCGAACCATCGTCTGCGCGCTGAAGCGATCGGCGCACATCGCGCGCCCGCGCTGAGCGAGTTGCTGACGTTGCGCCGGATTCGCGGCACACCAGCGCACCGCTTCACGCAGGCCGGCTACGTCGCCGGTCTTCACAAGCCGCCCGGTCTGCTTGTCGATGCAGGCTTCGCCCGTCCCGTCGCAGTCGTACGCCACGGGGCACACGCCGGTGAGCAGCGCCTGGGGCACGGTCCGCGGCAGCCCCTCACGCAGGCTCGGGTGCGCCAGCACGTCCATCGCGCGGATCAGCCCCGGCACACGCTCGGGCGGGACCAACCCCGTGAGCACCACGCTCGCGCCGTGCACCCGATCCACAGGCTCGCCCCGATCGAGCTGGGCAACTTTCAGTCCAAGGCTCTGGGCGCGCTCGATGAGGCGCTGTCGCCACCAGCCGTCGCCGACCCAGAGCAGCTTCATCGTGTGCGTGGTGCGCAGATCGTCGGCCAGGGCCGAGAGCAGATCGTCGTGGCCCTTGTGCTCGGCGAGTCTCGCAACGGTGCCCACGACGAAGTCGCCATCAGCCAAGCCCAGCGACGATCGCATCTCATCGCGGCTCTCGCCCGGTCGGGGCGTGAGGTACGGCTCGACCTCCATCCCTGAGTAGACGGTTGTGTACTGCTCAGGCCGGCCGATGGATCGGGCGAGGAACTGGTCGGTCATCGACTTCGCCACGCTGACGATCGCATGGCATCGCTTCGCGGCATACCGCTCGGCGATCTCGTAGATGCGGTTGCTGAAACGCGTCTTCAGGCGTGAGAGCGTGCCGCCCGAGATGGGCATGAAGGGCGGCCCGTGGATGGTGTGGACGATGCCCGCGGGCTCGGAAAGCCCCGTGTACCACAACTCGTCGGCCCACGAACTCACCGACCACCCGGCCCCGCGCCCGATGATCCCCGCTTTGCTGCTATGGGTGTGGACGATGTCCGGATCGATCTTCTGCATGAGCGCCCGGAGTTGAAACCAGCACCGCGCATCGTGCCAGGGGTTGATCGAGCGGACCAAGCTCGGCACCACGTGCGTGGTGATCCCGCGCCCGTCGTCGGTTCGGAACGCCTCAACGCGTTTGAGCAGCGAGCCCTCGGGGCCGTAGATGGGCCCGAAAGCCAGGTGGACCTCGTGCCCAAGTCGCGCCTGACCTTCGCAGGAGAGAACGGTGTTCTCCTGCGAGCCGCCCAGGATCAGCCGCGTCGAGATGTGCAGGATCTTCAGCACGTTGGTAGCGGAGAATGTACCCGCAAGAGCGGGAATCGGCGCGGGGAACGGTCCGCGCCCGGGCGAATCTCTCGCCTTACCATGCGTGAACATGTCCAAAGAGGTCGTCATCACGGGTATCGGCGCGGTCAGTGCTCTGGGCGTTGGTGTGCAACCGCTGTGGGAGGGGCTGTGCGCGGGCAAGAGCGGGCTGCGCCCGATCTCCCGCTTCGACGCGCAGGGGTTCCCCAGCAAGCTGGCGGGCGAGGTTGAGAACTTCTCGGCGCGGGATCTGGTGCCCAAGAGCTATCGGAAGGCCGTGAAGGTGATGGCGCGGGATATCGAGCTGGCGGTCGGCGCGGCGATGGAAGCCGTCAGCGACGCGGGGCTCGTCACGCGCGCGGCGCTGGACCTTGAAGCCGATCCCGCGAGCGCTTCAAAGCTCACCATCCCCTCCGCACGCATGGGCTGCCACATCGGCGCGGGGCTGATCTCCGCCGACGCCGACGAGCTCGCCGCGGCGATGGTCACCAGCAAGGACGAAAGCACAAGCGAGTTCGACAAAGCCCGCTGGGGCAAGTCGGGGATGGAGAACCTCACCCCGCTGTGGATGCTCAAGTACCTCCCCAACATGGTCGCCTGCCACGTGACGATCATCCACGGCGCGTGCGGCCCATCCAACACCATCACCTGCGCCGAGGCCTCGGGCCTGCTCTCCATCGGCGAATCCCTCCGCGTCATCCAACGCAACGACGCCGACCTGTGCTTCTGCGGCGGCGCCGAGAGCAAGGTCAACCTCATGGGCCTGCTCCGCATGGACTTCGCCGGTCGACTCGCCCCCACACCCGCCGAGGCCACCGACGGCTCCAGCGTCGTTCGTCCCTACGACCCCAACGCCACGGGAGGCCTCCTGGGCGAGGGCGCGGGGCTGCTCATCCTTGAATCCAAGCAGAGCGCAACCGCGCGAAATGCCCGCGTCTACGCCGAGGTCGTCGGCTTCGGCTCGGCCCACAGCCCGCGCCGCCCGTCGTACCGCGGTCAACGCGGCATCGCGGCGGACTTCAACCCCGCCGAGCCCGACGAAGGCTTTGAGTTTGCCATCGCCAACGCCCTCGACGACGCGAAACTCTCGCCGAGCGATATCGACGCGGTGGTGACGCTGGGCTCGGGCGTCCCCAGCGTTGATCTGGGCGAGGCCGGCGCACTGAAAAAGGTCTTTGGCTCGCACCTGCCCGACATCGAGATCGTCACGGTGGGTCCGAACATCGGCAACTGCATGGCCGGGATCGGCGGGCTTCTGGCCGCCGTGGCGACCAAGGCCGTCAGCGAACAGAAGCTCCCCGCGCGCCTGAACGCTGGTGCGCCGGTAAATGGCCTTCGCGCCGGACCGGCCCCGGCGCGCTCGGCGACGCTTCGTCATGTGCTGGCCGTGAGCAGTTCTTTGGGTGGTCAGAACGCCGCGATCATCCTCCGCCCCGCCCGCGGCATCTAAACCCGTGTCCGCCGCGTCGGCGGCTGCCTCTCACCCCCGGGGCATGCCATACCATTGCCGCTCGCGACGAGGCAAACCCTGCCTCCACCGAGCCCCACCCCCCCGCCCCCCACAGTCTTTCCACTTCCACGGAGCTACCCATGCACAGCGATTACGACCGTCGTGACTCTCGCGAATACTCCTCCAACCGCGGCGGCGGGCGTGACCGCGATCGCGGCGGTGATCGCGGCGGGCGTCGTGGCGTCCCCCTTGCCGAGCTTGACCCCGCCCTCACCGGCACCAGCCACAAGGTCATCGGCTGCGCCCGCGACGTGCACATGGCCCTCGGGCCGGGCTTCGACCGCACCGTTTACCTCCACGCCATCATCGACGAGATGCGCACCCAGGGGATCGACTTCAAGCCCGACCACGCCTTCGACGTGCGCTTCAAGGACAAGGTCGTGGGCAAGTGCGTCGCCGACCTGTTCATCGCCGACCGCTTCATCGTCCAGATCATGTCGCGCCCGGGCGAGATCGGCTCGTACGAACGCGCCGCCCTGCGGGCCCAGCTCCGCGCCGCGGACCTTGAACTCGGGCTCATCATCAACTTCGCCGGCCGCCTGCTCAAAGACGGCCTCGTTCGCGTGCTGAACCCCGACAAGCTCGCCGCCCTGCGCGGCGAGAACGCCGACGGCGGGCACGATCTCGACGACGCCGGCGCCTACGACCCCGACGCGAACAACTGAGAGAGCTCAGAACTCAAAGCTCAAAAACTCAAATGACTTATCAGAGCCGTCGGCTTCAGCCGACGGTTTTTTCTTGACCAACCAAGTTCACCGCACTGCTCTTCGCCACTCTGCCACTCTGCCACTCTGCCACTTTGCTGCTTCCAAACTCCACCCCTACGCTCCCCATCATGGCTTCCGAACCGCGTGTCGTCATCACCGGCATGGGCTGGGTCACTCCCCTGGGTCACAGCGTGCAGAGCGTCTGGGAGGCCCTCATGGCCGGTCGGTCCGGCGTGGGCAAGATCTCGCGCTTCGACGCCGCCACATTCAAAACCAACTTCGCCTCCGAAGTCAAAAACTACCGCCTTGAGGACCACCTCCCCAGCGCCGAGCAGCACGCCGACGCCGGACTCAACGCGAAGTTCGCCCTCGGTGCCGCGGCTCAGGCCTTCCGTCAGGCCGGGCTCGATCAACCCTCGGTCAAGCTCAACCCGCGCCGCTTCGGGCTCTACCTCGGCTCGGGCGAGGGGACCCTGGACTTTGACAACTACGCCGCGGCCCACCTCGCCGGCTGGGACGAGAGCGCCCGGCGCGTCAGCGGGCAGAAGTGGGCCGCCTCCGCCTATCAGCGCATGAACCCCGCGCGCGAAATCGAGCAGGAGGCGAACATGACCATCAGCCATGTCGCCTGGGCCTTCAACTGCCGCGGCCCCGCCAGCAACTGCCTCACGGCCTGCGCCGCCAGCATCCAAGCCATCGGCGAAGCCTTCGAGATCATCCGCCGGGGCGACGCCGACATCATGTTCGCCGGCGGCGCCCACAGCATGATCCACCCGCTGGGGATCACCGGGTTCATCCGCCTCACCGCCCTCTCATCACGCAGCGACGAGTACACCACCGTCCCCCGCCCCTTCGACCAGACCCGCGACGGCTTCGTCATGGGCGAGGGCGCAGGGATGCTCGTGCTCGAAACCCTCGAACACGCCAAGGCCCGCGGGGCGAAGATCCTCGCCGAGATCGCCGGCTACGGCTCATCCGCCGACGCCTTCCGCATCACCGACATGCACCCGCAAGGCGACGGCCCGAAGGCCGCCATGCTCGAAGCCCTCACGCAAGCCGGGATCAACCCGATGCAGCTCGACGCGTCAGGCCGCCCGCCGATCCATTACATCTCCGCCCACGGCACGGGGACAAAGGAAAACGACAAGATCGAAACCGCCGCGATCAAGGCGGTCTTCGGCCCGCACGCGCCGAAGATCCCCATCTCGTCGATCAAGTCGATGCTGGGGCACCTCATCGCCGCCGCGGGGGTGAGCAACGTCATCTCGTCGGTGATGGCGATCAAATCGGGCTGGGTCCCCCCCACCATCAACTACAAAACCCCCGACGCGGGCCTCGACCTCGACTACGTCCCCAATACGCCGCGGAATCTCACCGACCAAGGGGGCGTCCGCGCCTGCCTCTGCAACGCCTACGGCTTCGGCGGTCAAAACGACTGCGTCGTCGTCCGTGCGGTGTGAGTGAGTCGGCACTCGGCACTGGGCATCAGACACTGGCTTTCATTTGAGCTTTGCTGCTTTGAGCTTTGAGCTTTGAGCTTTGAGCTTTGATCTTTGCTGCTTTCCGATTTCATCGGCACATCTTCACCGTCCGAAAACACCTGTTCGCAATGCACGCACGCCGGTTGTATTCGATGCTTGTGGTATGGACACCACCTCGTTCTTCACCGGCTTGTCCGCCTTCTCGCCCTCTTCACCCCTGCTGACCACCGACCCTTCTCGCGTGGTAGAGCAGGCGGCCGAGTCCTTCGCAGACCCCACCGACGACCGCGCGTTGCGTGCGGTGCTCGATAGCGTGCTCATCTCCAGCCAGGCCCGCGCCATGGCCAGCGCGTTCTCGTCAATCTACGAGAGCACGGGCCTGTTCAGCACGCCGCTGGGCAACGCGTTGTCGTCCTTCGCGGGCTCGTCGTGGTACACCTCCACCCCGCCGCCGTTTGCCGTCTCCGACACGCTGGCGTTCCTCAGGCCGACCAACCTCTTCACGCCCACCGACACGAACGACGACGGGCGGCTGACGCTGGGCGACCTCTTCGACATCGCGGCGTGAGAACACGCCCGGTACCGCGTCACGCCCGCGTAGATCGCCGCTCTCGCAAGCACGCATCACCCGTCGACGCCTGCCGCGCGTGCCGATCTGCACGCCCGCGCATCATCGTTCCGCGCCGTTCGCGGCCTCATCAATCTCGCTCAGACGAAAGCGCGCGATTCCGCCAAGCGCAGCGGACTCTCGCGCGATCTCCGTGGTTCGATGATCCGCTGGCAACGCCCGGACACGTTCAAAACGTTCACCGCCGTCATCGAAAAACCGTCCGAAAATGGCCGAATCGGCTGATAAGCGGTGTCTATTGGATGCGGGTGAATGCTGCGGTGAGAAAATTTGCTCAGGTGACGCAACTCCGGTGAATCTCGGTTCGATCTCAGGGAAACCCCCCGTGGCGTGATGCCCACGAGGTACATCACCGACCCCTATCCGGAGCGAAGAAATGGCAATGACCCTGAAGACACGAATGGTGCTTGGCTTTGGCTTGATGATTGCCCTGTCCGCCGTGACGGCCGCGGTGGTGATGAGCACATTGAGCGGCCTCCGTCACCAGACCTACCTGGTGACCGAAGTGCGCTTCCCCACCGCGATGTCCGCCGAGGAGTCTCGGACGAACATCAATCAGTGCCTCGCGACCCTTCGCGGTGCGTTGATCGCCTCCGACAATCCCGAGCGTCAGCAGAAACTGCTCGAGCGGTACTCGCAAGCCGCGAAGAACCTCGATGAGGACATCGCCGAGCTCGAACACATCTCCACACACTGGACGAATCCGAAGACACGCGAGAACTTTGCTGAACTGAAGAAGATCTACCCGGAGTTCGAGCGGCTGTTCGATACCACGCGTGAAACGATCCTCGCCGGTCGAATCGACGAAGCGAAGAACCAGATGTTCGTCACGAACGCACCGGTGGCGGACAAGATCCGCTCGCTGCTCGATGAGATGTGTCAGATTCAGCGTGAAGCGGTCAAGTCCGACGTTCAGTCGATCGCCCAGGCCAGTTCGCTGATGCAGACCGTGATCCTTGGTGCCGAGGCCGCGTCCGTGATTCTCGGCTTCAGCATCGCCTTCCTGATCATCCGCTCCGTCACTCGTCCGCTGGCGAAGGTTGTCGAGAGCCTTGAATCGGTCGCGAAGCGCGATCTGACCAAGCCCGCCCTCAACATGAACACCAAGGACGAGATCGGCCGCCTCGCGGGCGCCACCGATTCGATGTCCCTCGAACTCAAGAAGATGGTCGGGAGCATCCAGAAGACCGCGAACCAGGTCGCCGCGGCGGCGACCGAAGTTGCCGCCTCCAGCGATCAGCTCGCCAGCAGCATCAAGGCCCAGGAAGAATCCACCAACCAGGTCTCAGCCGCGATCACCGAGCTCTCGTCGAGCGTCAGCGAGGTTGCCGCGAAGAGCGCCAAGTCCAGCGACGCCGCACGCGACTCGATGAAGCAGGCTCAGGCCGGCGGCACGCTGGTCAACCAAACCATCCAGCAGTTGGAGCAGATCAACTCCCGCTTCGATGAGGTCGCGCAGGTTGTCAGCGATCTCGAGAAGCAGGGCGAGGAAGTCAGCCGAATCGTCCAGGTCATCCAGGACATCGCCGACCAGACGAACCTGCTGGCCCTCAACGCCGCGATCGAGGCGGCCCGGGCCGGCGAGCACGGCCGCGGATTCGCCGTCGTCGCCGACGAGGTCCGCAAACTCGCCGAACGAACCACCCAGGCCACCGGTGAGGTCAGCAAAACCATCGGCGGTATGAGCTCGGGCACCCAGCGCGCGGGCGAAGCCATGAAGATCGGTCGCAAGACCGTCGCCGATGGCCGCGACGTGGGTACGAAGACCGGCGACGCCGTGGCCGTCATCGTCAAGGCGCAGAAGGACGCCGAGGAGATGGCCCTGTCCATCGCCGCGGCGACCAAGGAACAGTCCGCGGCCACAGAAGAGATCAGCCGGACCGTCGAGCAGTCCACCGCGTCGAACCGCGAGTGTGCCACCGCCGCCAGCCAGGCCGCCCAGGCCTCGACGGAACTCTCTTCTCAGGCCGAAGACCTCAAGAAGCTCATGGACCAGTTCAAGGTCTAAAGCGCAAAGCACCGCCGGGTGCTCAGTTACGACCACACTTCAAGTGGAGCGGTTCACACTGCTCCACTTGTTTGTTTTTGAGAACGTGCTTCCCCGTCATCGCGAACCCGTCAACCCGCTCACCGCGCCTCGCCGACGGGCATCTTCCATCGGCACCAGTAGTGCACCGCCGCCGCGTGCCAGGTGATGTGCCGGGTCATGATCCCCACCATCTCCGAGAGGTCCATCACCCGCCCGCCGTAGTGCACACGCACCTGCGCGCTCTGCGGCGGTCTGCCCGCCCACCACGCCACAAACTGGTCGATATCCGCCAAAAGCGCATCCGCCACCGCGTACGGACTCGCATCAAACGGCACCGCAGGCCAGGGCTCCAGTTCGGGCGAGACCGTCGCGGCGTGATGGCGGAACGTCTCCAGCATGTGCCGAAGGTGCCACGCGCCCGTGCCGGGCTGCGTCGGATCGCCCAAGTCGGCCCGGGGATTCTGCTTCAGCGCGCCGACGACCGACTCCCACGGGTGGTCGACGGCGGCCCTCAACAAGTGCATCGCGATTTCCATACCCCGTCCAGCATACCGCCCCGCTCGGTTGGTCCCAAACGCCCGCGCAAGCCGATATCCTGCCCATCAGCCCCGTGGTGACCACCGAACCGCCCAAACCCGTCCAAGTGCCACTCAACCCCGAGCCCCCCAAGGGCCCCGAGGCCGAGCCGGCCGCGCCCACGCAACTGCCGCTCTTCGAAACGCCGACCGCCGCTGACGGCATTGGTTCAACCTCTGAACCAACCGCCGAGCCGAGCGCCGAGGCACCCAAGCCCTCAACCGAAAAAAAGCCCACGGAACCGACCGATTTCGTCGACGATGAGCCGGCGGGAATGGTGCCCGAGGGTTTGTCCTCATCTGGAACGGGGGCGGCGGCGGTGATGAGCCCGCCGGTGCGCGCCCGACGTGGGCCTTTGCTGGATCCGGGGTGGCTCTTCCTGATCGCGGGGGTGGCGTTGATCGCGTTTACGGTGATCATTCCCGCGGTGAATGACCTGCACGACGCGGAGTACTACCGCGAGCGGATGCGGTCGGTCGAGCAGCACCGTCTGGACCGGTTGACACGGTACCAGGGGTATCACGAGGCTTTGCGGGATGGTGAGCCGGGGCTGGTGCGGTCGCTGGCGGCGACGCAGCTCAACCAAGCGCCGGAGAACGCGAAGCTGCTGCAGAACCCGGATCCGAACGCGCCGCCACGGTCGGCGTCGATTTTCGGGGCGTTGGAGCCCCCGCCGCTGGTGATGCCGAGCAAGCCCGTGCGGGAGGTCAGCACGCTGGAGAAATGGGCGACGGACGACCGGTCGCGGTTGTGGCTGCTGGCCAGCGGGGCGCTGTTGATCCTGATCGGGCTGCTGCCGCCGTCGCGTGGGCGGGTTTGAGCGCGCACCGGCGGGTCTTCTAGGATTTGTCGAAGTCGGGGCATGGTTGCGAATCGTCGTTCGCACCGGCCCGGAGTCTTTGCACGCATGCCCGAGCCGAGCGAAAAGAACGGTGCCTCGGTCAAAACCACCGCGGACGGTGGCGGGAAGCCGGCGCGGCTGGTCTTTCGAAAGAACCAGCGGCTCACACACGCCAAGCAGTACGCGAAGGTCTACGCCCGTCGCTGTTCGGTCAACCGGGCCCAGGTTCGGATTTATGCGGAACTGAACGGGACCGAGCCAGCGATTACCCGGCTGGGGCTTTCCGTGGGGCGGAAGTTCGGCCCGGCGGTTGCGCGGAACCGTTTCAAACGCCTGATCCGCGAGGCGTTCCGGCTGAGCCAGCGTGAACTGCCGACGGGGCTGGACCTGATCGTGCAAAGTCACCCGCACGAGACGTTGACGCTCGATGGGTATCGCGAACTGCTGCTGGGAGCGGCGCGAAGCCTGGATCATCGGCTGCGCGGCGGGCGCGAGGGCAGGCAAGAAAAACGGAGTAAGCCCGATGGGCGGTGATGGTGGGCATGATCCGCGGTGCGGATGTGGGCGGGAAACGCACGCTCACGTGATGCCCTCGGCGAGAAAACGCCCCGGGTCCGCGGCGTGGGTGATGATCACCCTGATCGGCGTCTACCGCGCGGTGCTGGCGCCTTTTCTTGGTGGGCGGTGCCGGTTTTATCCCTCGTGCAGCGTGTACGCGCAGCAGGCCTTTGAGATTCACCCGTGGTGGCGGGCGCTGTGGCTGACGCTTCGGCGGTTGTCGCGGTGTCACCCGCTGGGCGGGCACGGGGTGGATCCGGTCCCCGAGGCGGTGCGAAAGGGAAAATGATGTCGGCGGCATCGCGCGGAGCGTGATTCG
Source organism: Phycisphaerales bacterium (assembly GCA_016741915.1). Taxonomy (GTDB): domain Bacteria; phylum Planctomycetota; class Phycisphaerae; order Phycisphaerales; family UBA1924; genus JACVCS01. The sequence goes on from JACVCS010000023.1 coordinate 25,679, forward strand.
CGCGCGGTGCCCGCTACCATCGACCCGATGTCAAGGCTTCCCGCGGCAGCTCGGCGTGCACAGCTTCTCGACTCGGCGGCGACGGTCTTCGCCGTGCGCGGGTTCGCGGGGACGACGACGGCTGAACTGGCGAAGGCGGCGGGGGTCAGCGAGCCGATCATCTATCGGCACTTCAAAAGCAAGAAAGAGCTCTTCATCGAGCTGGTGCGGATGACCGGTCAGGAGACCATCCGCGCGTGGGAACAGTCGCTGAAAGACCTGACCGACCCGGCGGAGCGGCTGGTTCGGCTCATCGGCTCGAACCCGATGGTCACGCAGCGCGGGCAGACGCGCTACCGCGTGATCGTGCAGGCGATGACCGAAACGGAAGACGCGGATATCCAACTGGCGCTGCGTGACCACATCGCGGGTCTGCACGCCAGCCTGTCGCGCGAAGTGAAGAACGCGCAGGACGCCGGCGTGGTCAGCAAACGCTTCAGCCCGGAACTGACAAGCTGGGCGCTGATCTACATCGGGCTTGGCTACGGCACACTCAGCGCCATGCACATGCCCAACCACGGCTTGGACAAGCAGGGCAACCACATCGACGACGTGCTGGGGCAGTTGATCCTGGGGGACAACTACAAGCGCGCGGTCGAGGCGGCGAAGAACGCGGCGATGGGGAAGAGTGATTCGGGCGCGTGAGTGTGGGTGTTTCGGCGTGGGGTGGTGTTGAACAAACAGCAGAGGGCAGAAAAACAAAGAGCCCACGACTTGGTCGTGGGCTCTCGTTCGTGTACGAGCAGTCGAAGAAAAACCCAGGAATCCACGACTGAAGTCGTGGGCGCTGAACTCAGGCCTTGTTGTTGGCGATGACTTTGCGGATGGCGTTGATGATCTGATCGAAGTGGGCGTCGGTGAGGCCGTGGTGCATGGGGAGGCTGAGCACGCGGGCGCCGAGGGAATCGGCGATGGGCCAGGGCGCGGTCTGCATGCCCATGAACTCTTTGAAGGCGGGCTGCTGGGGCAGGCTGCGGGGGTAGTGCACGGCGGAGGGCACGCCCTCGGCCATGAGCTGCTTGGAGAACTCGTCGCGTGAACAGCGGAGCTTTTCGATGTTGAGCTTGAGGGTGTAGAGGTGGTAGACGCTCACGGAGCCGGGGGTTGCGCGCATCGGGGTGATGTACGCGGCGAACTCGCTGAGCAGGTTGTCGTAGCGGGCGGCGGCCTGCTGACGGGCGGCGGTCTCGGCGGGGAGACGGTCGAGGCGTGAGCAGGCGATGGCGCCGGCCATGTCGTTCATGCGGTAGTTGTAACCGACCTGTTCGTGGAGGTACTTCTCGGTTTCGCCGTGGGAGCGGAGGAGTTTGATCTGGCGGGCGAGGGCGTCGTCGTTGCAGGTGATCATGCCGCCTTCGCCGGTGCCGAGGTTCTTGGTGGCGTAGAAGGAGTAGGTCACGGCGTCGCCGAACTTACCGACGGGCTGGCCTTTGTAGGTGGAGAGGTGGGATTGGGCGCAGTCGTAGACGACCTTGAAGCCGTGCTTTTTGGCGAGGTCTTGCACGGCGTCGATATCGACGGGGGTGCCGTACATGTGGGTGGCGGCGATGCCGGTGGTCTTTTTGGTGACGCGTTTGGCGGCGTCGTTCATGTCGATCTGGCCGGTGGCGGGGTCGGCGTCGACGAAGATGGGGTTGCAGCCGCGGGCGACGAGCATGGCGGCGGTGGCGATGTAGGACCAAGCGGGGACGAGGACGTCGTCGCCGCGCTTGAAGAGGGGCTCGTAGGCGAGTTGGAGGGCGCAGGTGCCGTTGGCGCAGGTCATGGCGTGCTTGGCGCCGGACATTTCACCGAGGCGCTTTTCGAGCTCTTCGCACTTGCTGGCGGCGCGGAGCATGCCGGAGCGGAGGACTTTGTTGACGGCTTCGATGTCGGCTTCATGCAGTTGGGGGAGCATGAAGGGGACGGTGGGCTTGGCGGCGGGTGCGGCGGAGACGACGGCGGGTGCGGGCTTGGTGACGGTGCTCATGGGGGGGGTTCCAAATTTCCACATGGCCAAAGTGTCAAATGGCCAAATCAGGAAGGGGGAGGGGATCCGGGATTCGGGAGACTTCGGGTTGGACGAGCCGAAGGGTTGGAGTAGGGACCGCTGAAGCGGTTGTGAAGGCTAGGTCAAGAGAACGGTGCTTTCGCCGGACCCGCGTGGCGGGTTGCAGCGAATGGAGGATCTAGAATCACACGATGCGATCAACCACGATTGTTGGTACTTGTTTGGCTTTGATGATTTTTCCCGGCGTGATCGGGGGTGCGGGGGTCGTGCGCGCGGCGTCGGCGGGGGATGAGACGAAGGGTCGCGATGGTGGCCCGATGGTTGCGCCAACGATCGAGGAAGCGAGCGCGGGGACGAAGGTGAAGAACGCGGCGCGCGGGAAGAGCTTCGACGAACGGGCGGCGGCGTTCGGTGGGTACACCTGGGTCACGCGGCCCAACCGCGATGCGGTGATGGCGTTTACCTTCCCGGTGGAGATCGCGCAGGTCGCGGTGAAGCCCGGGCAGAAGGTCAAGGCGGGGGACCTGCTCGTTCGCGCGCGGGATACCGAGGCGACGGCGTCGCTTGAGGTTCAGCGTGTGCGGGCGGATAACGACGCGCCGGTGCGGAACGCGAAGGCGAGTTTGGAGATGGCGAAGATCCGGTTTGAAGCCGCGGAACGGGCGAAGAGCGGCAACGCGATGAACCCGCAGGAATATGACGAGCGGCGGCTGGGACTCGCGGCGGCGGAGGCGGCGCTGGCGAACGCGCTGGCATCACAGAAAGAAGAGCAGCAGAAACTCGCGCAGTTGCAAGAACAGGTGCAGCGGTACCGGATCGAGGCGCGCTTCGATGGGATTCTGGACATGGTGACGGCGGAGCCCGGGCAGGCGGTGGACCTGCAGCAGCCGATCATCCGGTTGGTGAACATCGATCCGCTGTGGGCGGATGTGCCGACGTCGACCGAAGAGACGCTGAAGCTGAAGCTGGGCGAAGGATCGGCGGCGTGGGTGCTGCTGGACGTTCCTGAAGAGATGGGCGGCGCGGAGGTGATGCGGGCGCGGGTTTTGAGCGTGGCGCCGGTGACCGACGCGGCGGGGAGCCGGCGTGTGCGGGTGGAGATTGATAACCCCAAGCAGATCCCGGCGGGGACGCGCGTGCAGGTTCGGTTTACGCAGCCGAGCGAGAGCGAGATGATGGGTGGGGCGAAGCCGACGGGTGCGAATGTGCCTGTGAAAGAGACGGGTGTTGAGAAACCTGTCTCGGAGCAGCGTGAATCGGCGGCGGCGACGACGGGCGCTGGTGCTTCACCTCGCTGAAGCGTTTTGAGCGAACATTCGGGCGGGGCGAGAACTGATCTGATTGGTGGAGTTGCATGATCACCGACGTCAAAGAAGTCTCAGCGGCACCTTGGCAGCGACTTGTCGCGGAGTTGGCCTCGCCCGCGCCGGACGACCGGGTCTTTCTTGATCGGCTGCTGCGTGTGATCGGGCAGGTGGCGGCGGCGCGTCAGGCGGTGGTCTTTGTCCCCATGTCGGGCGAGCGGGGTGAACTGGTGGCCCGGCCTTTGGCGGTGTGGCCCGCGCCGAGTGTCGAGGGCGCGGGTGGTGGTGCGCAGCCGAGCACGATCCTGCACAGTGAGGACGCGGCGCGGGCGGCGTACGCGGCGATCGAGTCTGGGGCTTCGCGGGTTTTCAACTTGACGGGTGATTCGCCGGGGTATGAGGGTGCGCCGCCGGCGGGGCATATTTTGGCCGTGGCGCTGCCGAGTGAACAAGCGGGCGGCGGGGGTGGAACCGCGGCGAGTCCGGCGCAGTCACCCGCGGCGGCGCAGCAGCAGAAGCTTGCGCCCTCGCCGGGGGCGATCTGTCTGCTGGTTGAGGCACGCTCTCGCCCTGCGCTGCAAAGCTCGCTGGCGATGGTCGAGGTCTTGGTTGGGTACATTCATCTCCACGCGGCGCGTGGGCAGATCAAGCGGGCGCTCTCGACGGCGGCTGCGGCGGACTCGGCCGCGAAACTGCTGGGGATCGTCAACGACGCGACGAACTTCAAGGGCGCGTGCATTCAACTGGTCAACGACCTTGCGCGGCGCTTCGGGGCGGATCGCGTGGCGCTGTCGTGGGTGAAGAACGAGGCGTGCAAGGTGGTGGCGATCTCGGACACCGAGAACTTCAACCGCCAGACCGTGATGATCAAGCGGCTTGAGGCGGCGATGGACGAGTGCCTCGATCAGGACCACGCGGTGATGTACCCCGCGCCGAGCGCCGAGACCGACGCGGTGCTCGGGCGCGCGATCGTGTACTGCCATCGCGAGCTGGGCACGGCTGATCAACACCTACGAGTGTGTTCGGTCCCGCTTCGGCACAACGACCAGACCGTCGGCGTGGTGACCTTTGAGACCAAGGCCTCGACGACGACGGGGATTGATCCGTCGGTGGTGGAGCGTGTGCAGGCGGTGATGGACCTGGTTGCGCCGGTGTTGAGTGTGAGAAGGCGGGATGATCTGCCGTGGGCTTTGCGGACGCTGGAGAGTGCGCGGACGGGCGGGGCGTGGCTGGTCGGGCCTCGGCACACGCTGTGGAAGCTCGCGGCGCTGGCGCTGATGACGGCGCTGATCGCGTGCACGGTGATCCGCACCACGCACCGTGTGGGCGCTCTGGCGGAGCTTCGCCCGGTTGAGAAGCGGATCATCGCGGCGCCGCTGGACGGGGTGATCCGGGCGCTCGGGCCGAGCGCGAAGGCGGGCGAGCAGGTGAAGGCGGGGGACGTGCTGGTTGAGTTTGACACCGCGGAGCTGAAGCTGCAGTTGCAGGATGCGCTGTCGAGATTGTCGCAGGCTGAGAAAGCGCGGGCGCAGGCAATGAAGGATGCGAAGCCGCCCGAGGCGGCGCGGGCGCAGGCGCAGGCCGAGGCGGCGCAGGCGCAGATCGATCTGTACCGCTCGCGGCTGGAGCGTGCGACGGTGCTTGCGCCGATCAACGGGACGGTCATCACGGGGAATCTCACCGACCGGATCGGCGCGTCGGTGAAGCTGGGTGACGAACTCTTTCAGATCGCGCCGCTCGACCGCATGATCGCGGTGGTGCGGCTGGATGAGAGCGATCTGCTGCTGGACGCGGAGGGCAAGCCGCTGATCGCGCCGGGGAGCAAGGGGACGATCGCCACGCGCTCCAACCCCGGCGCGGGGTTCAGCGTGACGGTGCAGCGGATTGTGCCTATGGCGCAGGCGAGCGACGGCAAGAACCTCTTCGAAGTGTGGACCAGCGTCGATCAGCCCGCGGCGTGGATGCGCCCGGGTATGGAAGCGGTGGCGAGGCTCGATTCGGGGAGCCGATCGCTCATGTGGATCGGCACGCGGAAAGTCGTCGACGCGGTTCGGCTGTGGTGGTGGTAAGAACCGCTCGCGAAGAGTGAATCGGCAATCATGGACAGACCAACGTTCTCGCCATTCTGGCACCGCGTCGCCTCGTCAAAGCCCAGGCTGCGCCCGCACGTGCAGATCACGCGCCAGCACTATCGGCGCGGGCGCTGGCACGTCGCCCACGACCCGGCGAGCAACCAGTTCTTCCGACTCAACCCCGTCGCGTACGACCTGGTGTGCGCCCTCGATGGCCAACGCACCGTTGACGAGGCGTGGAAGCTGTGCCTGGATAAGTACGCCGACGCGGCGCCGACACAGAACGAGGTGATCGAGCTGCTGAGCCAGTTGTACTCGTCGAACCTGCTCTCGGTCGACGCGTCCCCCGAGGCGGAGCAGCTCCTGCGTCGCGGGCGCGAGCGCACGGCGAAGAAGATCCGCCAGCAGATCATCGGGCTGATGTACTTCCGCTTCAAGCTCTTCAACCCCGATCCGCTGCTGAGCTGGCTGGAGCCGATCTTCAGGCCCGCGCTGTCGAAGGTCGGGCTCGTGCTCTGGGCGGTGCTCGTGATCTTCGCCATTGCCTCGATCATCCCCGACGCTCGGCGGATTGCCGGTGGCCTCGACAGCCTGAGCAACCCGGCGAACTGGGGTTGGATGCTGCTGACCTTCGTGCTGCTGAAGGCCTGGCACGAGCTCGGGCACGGGCTGATCTGCAAGCGTTTCGGCGGGCAAGTCCCCGAGACCGGGTTCATCATGCTCGTGTTTTTGCCCTCGCCGTACGTCGACGCGTCGGCGGCGTGGGCCTTCCGCAGCAAGTGGCAGCGGGCGCTCGTCGGCGCGGGCGGGATGATCTTCGAGCTCGCAGCGGCGGCCGTGGCGGCGCTGATCTGGGTCCGCGCTGCGGAGGGCACGCTGCTGAAAGAGCTCTGCTCGTACGTGATGATCTCCGCGTCGATCACCACGATCTTCTTCAACGCCAACCCGCTGATGCGCTTCGACGGGTACTTCATCCTCTCCGACCTGCTGGAGATCCCCAACCTCATGCAGCGCTCGGTGACGATGCTGAAGTTCCTCTTCCAGCGGCACGTCTACCGCATCACCAACGCGCGCCCGCCCACCACCCTGCCGGGCGAGGCGATCATCCTGCTGGTCTTCGGCGTACTCTCGCTGGCGTATCGCATCTTCCTCTTCGTGGTCATCACGTTTGTCGTGCTGGGGATGTTCTTCATCGTCGGGATCATCCTGGCGCTCTGGTCGGCCGCGGCGTGGTTCCTTTTGCCCACCGGCACGTTCTTGCACTGGCTGGCGACGACCCCCGCGCTGGGCGATCGACGCGGGCGCGCCGTGCTGGTCTCGCTCGTGCTGGCGCTGGCGACGACGGTGCTGGTGGGGATCGTGCCCCTGCCCGACTGGCGGCGTGTCACGGGCGTGATCGAGCCGATCGACCGCGCGGGGGTCTACGCGGGGTCCGACGGCTTTGTGAAAGCCGTGCACGCACGACCCGGGCAGAGCGTCAACGCGGGCGATGCGATCCTGACGCTCGATTCGCCCGAGCTTGAATCCAACATCGCGCTCGCGGAGGCGAACATCCGCTCGCTGGAAAGCTCGCGGCGTGAGGCGATCGCTTCGGGTGATCCCGATGCCGCGGCGGTGGCGCTGGCGCAGCTCGGGGTCTACAAGGAATCGCTCGTCGAACTGAAACGCCGGCGCGGCGAGCTGATCGTGCGTGCGCCGATGAGCGGCGTGGTCGTCGCGGCCGACCCGGACCGCCTCAGCGGCGCGTACCTGCAGATCGGTGCACCGATCTGCGAAGTGGTCAACCCGACCAAGACACGCGTGGCGGCGACGCTGAACCAGACCGAGGTGGCGTGGATCTTCCAGACGCCCAAGGACCAGCTCGACCTGCGCATGAGGCCAGCCTCCGACCTTTCACGCGTGATCACGGGCACGAGCGTGATGGCCCTCCCCGCGGCGCAGCGTCGCCTGCCCCACGCCGCACTGGGCGTCCTCGGCGGCGGCGAGTTCCTGCTCAAGCCCGACGACCCCAGCGGCAAGACCAGCAAGCAGGAGCAGTTCATCGTGCAGATCAGCGCGGAGAGTGAATCGCTGCGGGGCTTGCCGCCGGGACAGCGGGTGTACATCCTGGCGACGTTGCCCAGCAAGCCGCTGCTGGATCAGGTCGTCGAACGGTTCAGCAAAGCCCTGCAAGGGCGCTTCTGGCTCTGAGTTTTCTGCTTCTCGCCATCTCACGTGCGTTGATTCACTTGTCGAAGGAACCATGTCTCAAGCCCTCACGCGATACCAAGCCCTGTACCAGTCGGTGCGATCACGCCGACGGCGGCCGCGTGAACTCACGGGCGTGGACAAGTTCGTCTCCACGCTCCAGATGCGTGCACGCACGCGGCGGATCACCGCGGAGTTTCTGCGCGATCAGGCCCAGCAGGCCGACGCGCTCGCGCCGCAGCTCCGCGCGATGTCCGAATCGTCCTTCTCAACGCATATCGGCGCGGTGCGTGAGGGCTTTGCCCGTCGCGCCGGCGCACGGGGCGAGGGTGAGGACGAGCTGCTGCGCCGCGGGCTGGCGGCCGTGCGCGAGGCGGCCCGGCGCGAGACGGGGCAAGAGGCGTACATCGTGCAGCTCATGGGCGCGATGGCGCTCTATCACGGGCGCATCATCGAGATGCTCACGGGCGAGGGGAAGACGCTCACGGGCTCGATCGCCGCGGCGTTGCTCGCCTGGCGTCACCGCTCGCTGCACGTCTTCACGGTCAACGACTATCTGGCCCTTCGCGACGCGAAGAGCCGCGAGCCGATCTACGCGCGGTGCGGGCTGACGGTCGGCGCGATCCAACAGGAACAGCAGCCGCAGGACCGGGCGGAGACGTACTCACGCTCGATTGTCTATGGCACGCCCAAGCAGATCACCGCCGACTGGCTGCGCGATCAGATCCGCTTGACGGGAATCACCTCGCCCTGGGCGGGTCGGGCGGCGTTCTCGCCCGACGGCGGCGGCGATGACGCCAGCAGCGGCAACGACCTCGCCAGCGCCAGCGGCCTGTGGACCGGCGGCGCGATGGTCCCGGGGCTGAAGGCGGCGCTGGTCGACGAAGCCGACGCGGTGCTGATCGACGAAGGCGTGGTGCCGCTGATCATCGCGCAGAGCCGCCGGGGTGATGAGATGGCGCCGATCTACGTCGCGGCGGACGCGATGGCGGCATCACTTGTCGAGGGCGACGACTACACGCTCGACCGGTTACGCCGAAAGGTCGAACTGACCGACGAGGGGTACGACCGCTGCATTCAGCTCTTCGATCGCCAGCACGAGCCGATCTTCCGCGCCACGCGCCGCGCCATCGAGCTCGTTCGCACGGCGTTGGTTGCGCGGGCGTGCTACAAGCGTGGGCAGCAGTACGCCGTAGCAGACGGTCGCGTGGTGATCGTCGACGAGTTCACGGGTCGATTCCTCCAGGACCGCACGTGGGAGCACGGGCTTCACCAAGCGGTTGAGGCGAAGGAACAGGTTGATATCTCCGCCGATCGTGAGACGCTGGCGCGGCTGAGCTTTCAGCGGTTCTTCCGCAGCTACCCGTTCCTCTGCGGCATGACGGGCACGGCCGCCGACGCGACGCGCGAGATGGAGACGACGTATCAACGCCCCGTCACCGTGATCCCCACCAACCGCCCCATCGCACGAAAGCAATGGCCCGATCGGCTCTTCCGCACCGCGTCGGCGAAGCTGGACGCGATTGCCGAATCGGTGCTGGCGTTGCACAACGCCGGGCGGCCGGTGCTGGTGGGGACGCGGTCGATCCAGGCGAGCGAGGCGATCTCTCGGCGTTTGACGCAGATGAACCTGCCGCACCGCGTGCTGAACGCAAACTTCGACAAGGACGAGGCGGCGATCATCGAACTGGCGGGTCAGAGCACGCCTCAGCCCGCGATCACGGTGGCGACGAACATGGCCGGGCGGGGTACGGACATCAAGCCCGACGCCGGTGCCCTGCGTGCCGGCGGGCTGCACGTGATCCTGTCTGAGATGCACTGCGCCAAACGGATCGATCGGCAGTTCATCGGGCGCGCCGGTCGACAGGGCGACCCGGGCAGCGCGCAGATTTTCATGAGCCTGCAGGACGAACTGCTGGACCTGTTCGCGAAGAAGACCGCGGCGGCGATGAGGGCCGTGCCCGTGAAGAACACGCCACGCGCCGGAACTGTTGAAAGCGCGGGCGGTGCTGCGGGTGCGGGCAAGGGCGTTGACGACGGCTCGGAACTCGCGCTCGCGCTGCGAGGCACCCCCACGCCGATCGAGAACGAACTGACGGGCGTCCGCCGTCGGCTGGCGCTCTGGCTCTTCAGGCGGTGCCAGCGGCTGGCGGAGCGGCGCGACCGCATCCTCCGCGCCGATGTGCTTCGTCAGGACACGTGGGTCGAGAAGCACCTCTTCGGGCAATAACGACCAATCAGCGCACCACAGAGCCGTCGGCTTCAGCCGACGGTTTCTTGGCTCTTCGTCGTATCAAGACGCACGCGGTTCGCGCATGTACGCACGTTCACGCCATCGCATGAACGCCCACGCTCACCGCCGCCCGCTCACCGCCATCACGTCGATGTGCTTACCGCCGCGTTCCTTGCGGGCCGCCTCGATGATGCGCTCCGCGGTGCGGACGTTCGCGAGCCCCGCGCTGGCGTCGATCTCGGGCCTGCGGTTGTTCTTCACCGCGTCGAGGAAGGCCTTGATTTCCTCAACGATCGGCTCGCCCTCGTCGACCTGCAGCTCTTCGATCTTCACCAGCTCGTGCCACTTCATATTGCTCAGGTCCGCGCCCTGGCGCAGGCTCTCGCGCACGTCGATCATCTGCTGCTCGTTGGCGAGTCGGCGGATCATCGTGCCGGTCTTGGCGCCGTAGTCGATCTTGACGTAGGCGTTCTCGCCGGTGATGCGCGTGATGCGTTCGGTCTTCAGCGCCAGGCGCGAGCAGGTGATGTTCGCCACGCACGTTCCGGTGGGCAGACGCCAGGTCAGGCGCGCGTTGCAGATGTCCTCGTGCTCGGTGATCACCGCGACGCCGCTGGCTTGAACCTCGTCGGGCTCGCGCCCGCCCATGAGCATGATCACCACGTCCAGGTCGTGGATCATCATGTCCATCACCACGCTGGTATCGACGCTGCGGAAGGTCATCGGGCTCACCCGGCTGACCTCGATGAACCGCGGCACGATCGCGTTCTCTTCGCTCTGCTCCTTGCGCAGGGCGCGCATGATCGGGTTGAACCGCTCGATGTGACCGACCATCAGCACGCTGCCGCTCGTCTCGGCCGCCCGCTTGATCTTCTGCGCTTCCTCAACATCGCCCGCCAGCGGCTTCTCAACCAGGCACGCCACACCCGCCTGCAGCAGCGGCACCGTCGATTCGACGTGGTACGTCGTGGGCACCGCGACGCTCACCACGTCCACCCCCGCCTCGATCAACTGCGAAACCGAATGAAAGTGCTTGCACCCGAACTGCTCCGCGAGGGCTTCCGCACGCTCGGGGTTTGTGTCCACAACGCCCACAAGCTGCGTATCGGGCAACTGCGCATAGACCCGCGCGTGGTGCCGGCCCATCCGCCCGACACCCACAACGCCCGCACGGATCTTTCGCCCCGTGAAGTCCTTCGCCCCGCCTTTGTTGCCCGATGCGCCCGCGCCGTTGTTCGTCCCTGCCATCGCTGCACAAACCCTTTTCTCACCCGCCGCCCGACCGATCATCTGCTCACCGCCCCCATCCCCCCACTCCCCACCTCCAAAGGTCCCCGGCTTCAAAACAAACGATCGCCGACACGCGAGTCTATTCGCGGTCGGCGATCCGGTGGAGTTCTTTGCTCACACAACTCTTCAGCCCGCACGACGCCCGTCACGGGTCACTTCGTCAGCGGCTCCAGGACCTTGCTGAACTCCGCCTCATTCTTCAGGCCTACCACGCGGGCAACCTCCTGCCCGCCCTTGAAGACGATCACGGTGGGGATCGCCTGGATCCCGAACTTCACCGCCACGTCGCGCGAGTTGTCGATGTTCAGCTTGCCGACCTTCACCTTCCCAGCGAACTTGTCCGCGATCGTCGTGATCGTCGGCAGCATCATCTTGCACGGCATGCACCACTCGGCCCAGAAATCCACCATCACCGGCTTATCCGCGTTCAGCACCTCGCTCTGGAAGTTGCCGTCGGTAAACTCAACCAGATTCGCACCAGCCATACACGCCTTCCTTTCAACTCACCCCGCCCAAGACCTCGAAGCCGCGCCGAGCTTCGCCCGAACGCCCCGGCCTCGTGCAACTCTATTCGTCCAACACTTTTGATGCCAATACGCCCGATCCGGTTCCCGCCAATCACCCCGCTTTTCACGCTGAAAACCGCGTCATTCCCCGTCAGCGAACACCTTGCAAACCGCCGATTCGGTCATCAACGCCTGCCGGGTTGGCAGCCCACGCCGCCGACAACGCCTCCGACATCGCTTTCACGTCGTGAACCCGAAAGACCCGCGCCCCCGCGAACATCTGCACAACGCTCAGCGCGATCGTCCCCGCCAGCCGCTCTTTCACGCCCACCGGCTCGCCCTTCTCCCCCGGCTTCATCATCGCCCGCGCCACGAAGCTCTTTCGGCTCAGCGCCGACATCACCGGATACCCCAACGCCGCCAGCTCGCCCGTGCGCCGGATCAACTCCAGATTCTGCTCCACGGTCTTCCCAAACCCCAGCCCCGGGTCGATCATGAGCGACCGTGCGTTGATCCCAAACTCGATCGCCTCCACCGCACGCCGGGCAAGAAACTCCGCGACCGTCAGTACCACGTCCCCACGCATCGGCTCATCGCCCGCGTACCGATCGCTGTACCGATCGCTCTGCGGCTTCGCGGCACGGTGCATCAGAATCAGCCCGCACCCCGCACGCTTCACGAGCTTGAACATCCCCGCGTCGTCTGTCCCTGCGGAAACGTCGTTGACCGCGTCCGCGCCTGCCTTCAGTGCCGCCGCCGCCACCTTCGCCCGCGTGGTGTCGATGGTGATCACCGCCTTCGGCCCCACCGCTCGCCGAACCGACCTGATCACCGGCACCACACGCGCGATCTGCTCACGCTCGCTCACGGGCTTCGCACCCGGGCGGGTCGACTCGCCGCCGATGTCTACACCATCAGCCCCGTCGCGGACCATCTGTACCGCAACCGCCGCCGCGAGCGCGGGCGTGGTCACCTCGCCCCCATCAGAAAAACTATCCGGCGTGATATTCAGAATCCCCAGCACCCGCGGACGATCGAGCGTGAGTATTTTCCGCGTGCTCACACGCCAGACCGAGCCCAGCGTCGCAGCGTCATCGCCCGTCTTCCGTCGCGCAACACCCCGCGCGCGAGCGGTCGCCGATGCCGCGGGCTTCCGCCGCGCGCCGGTCAGAAGAACCTCCCCACACTCGTGAGGAGGAACCCCAGGATCATCAGCACGATGATGACAACAAACAGCGGCTTGGGCCCCTTCGATCGGCTCGTGATCGCCTCGCCGCAGTGGTAGCAGACGTCGACGTCGTCGAAGACCTCTTTCTTGCAGTTCGGGCACTTACGCGTGGCGTGGCTGAACCGCTCAATATCCTCGGCGCTGGGCCCGCCGTCGTCCTCGATATCCCCGCCGCGGCGCAGCGACCGCCCGCGCGAGCCGGGCTCGACCTCGCCGCTGATCGGCGCACGCCTCGGCGCGGAGCCACCGCCGCCCGACGATCCGGGGCCGAACTTCATGTTCTCGCCGTCCTGCTTGCCCTCGCCCATGCGCCCGAACCTCCCGGTCTGTGTGCGTCAACGCCCCGGCGTATCACGACAGCAGCGACTGCATCTTCGGCTGGCTCTGCGTGTGCTTTTCGTGCACCTCGCGGCTGTGCTTCATGTAGATCTCGTCGATCACCTCGGGCGAGGGGAACTTGCCGCTGAACCCCGGCGCCACGCCGTCCAGCACCAGCTCGCTCGCCTTGATCAGGTGCGCAATCAGCGTTCGCGGGTCCTCGATTCCCACCGCCACACGCACGGTGGTGGGCTGAATCCCCGCGGCTCGCAGAGCATCGTCGCTCATCTCGCTGTGGCTGGTGATCGCGGGGCACAGCACGACCGTGTTGGTCTGCCCAAGGCTCACCTGGTGACCGAAGACCGGGTCGAGGCAGTCGAAGAACCGCTTGAACGTCTGACGATCGAACGGCGCCTTGCCCTTCTTGCCCTCAAAGTCGATCGTGAACAGCGGCGCCGGCAGGCCCAGGTGCATCACCCGCTGACGCACCTTCGAGTTCATGTTCCCCGGGGCGGCGTTGCAGTTCACGTTGATCTGCGGGTGCATCCCCAGCACCTCCGCAAGCGTCAGCGTGTTGATGCACTTCTGGATCAGCCGCATCTCCAGCGTGTGCATCCCGTTGATCACCTCGTACGCCTTGTCGGCATCAAGGAACGCGCCCTTGATGTAGTACACATTCCAGAAGAGCGTCTCGTGCCCGTGCCACTCGCGGTCGCTGCCGTCGATGTCCTTGCCCATGACCTTGTCGTGCTTGCCCATGAACATCCGCTCGTTGCGCCCGATGACGCACCCCGCGGTCGTCCCGCCCATGCCCGAAAGGTCCTTCGTGTACGAATGAATCACAAAGTCCGGGCGCTCCAGCGGGTCCTTCTTCCGCAGCGGTCGGTGCAGGAAAGGCGTCCCCACCGTGCTGTCGCACAGCACCGTCAACCCGCGCTTGTGCGCTTCTTTACAGATCGCCGGCACGTCCAGACAGTACCCGTGCGGGTTACACGGGCTCTCGATGTACACGTACACCTGCCGCCCTTCCTTGATCCGGTCGGCGTTCTCCTTCTGCACCTTCTCCAGCGCCTTGATGAAGTCCTTCACCTCGTACCCGTCGAAGAAGTTCACGCTGATATCGAGGTTCGAGGGCTTCGCCAGCCAGTCGTGCATGAGCTGGTACGTGCCGCCGTAGACGTTGCGCGAGGCGAGGATGATGTCGCGGTACCCCACCAGGTGCGACAGGATCGCGTCGATGGCCGCCATCCCCGAGTTGAAGTTCCACGCGAAGTACTCGCCGCTGAGCTCGCCCGCCTCGATATCCACGATGTGGTTCGCGAGGCTGACGTTCGTGGGGTTCAGCAGTCGGCTGTAGACCTCGAGCATCAGCTCCTTGCCCTGGAAGGCGTCGTCAACCCACTCGGCGCACGCGTAGATGTACGTCGCGGTGCGCGTAATGACGGGCTTGGCGCTGAACAGGGCGGTGAGGTTGTCAAAGACCGGGTAAGGCCCGCGGGCCAGGCGTGCGCCCTGCGTCTTCACGACGCTCTGGTACGTGCTGCGCCAGGGGTGCATGAGCGTGTCGAGCATCTTCGCCATCTGGAAGGCGAGGAACTTCTGCGCCGCGAAACGCGCCGCACGGTCCTTGCGGTCCAGCGTCGCCAGCTCGCTCTGCAGCACGCACCACATCTGCTTCAGGTCGGCGTGCCCGCCATAGACATGCTGCGCCAGATTGCCCAGGTGCTTGCCGAAGTCGCTGTTCGGATCGATCCCGAAGTGCGCAAGCTGCTCGTGCACAAGCCCTTCGATGTTCTCCGCGCCGGTGGTCTTCCGCCGCGGCGAGATCTCCTTCGCCAACTCAAACGAACGCTCGGCCTCACTCACGCGCGCCTTCGCCTCGGCGCTGAGCTTCACGCCCGCACCAGCTCCCGACGACGACTTGCTCACAACGCCGTTGCTCGAAGCCCCGCCCTTGCCGCCGACCGTTCGCTTGGATGCCATAGCCGTTCTGCCTCGCTGCTCAAAGTCCCACGCTCACCAAGCCCTCGGCAACGCTTGCCAAGCCCTGGGTCACACACACCCACCACCTACACCCCCACCCACTCTAGACCAAAAACCCCACAAACGCCCAAACCGCCCCCACTGCCTGTTCCAAGTGCCCAGTGCCCAGTGCCTAACGCCTAATACAAAGCCCTCACCCGGATCGTCTCGGGCAATCGCTTCAGCTCGTCGAGAATCTGCTTCCCCTGCCGAGCGTCCACATCCAGCACCACATACCCAACATCGCGGTTCGTCTGCAGGTACTGCGCGTTGATGTTCACACCCAGCTCCGCGCACGCGCCGTTGATCTTCTTCATCACGCCCGGCACATTTCTGTGCAAATGCAAAATCCGGTGGTGCCGCCGCGCACCGCCCTTCTCACCAACCGCCGATCCCCCATCACCCATCACCCCCTGCTCGGGCAGATCCACGTTCGGCAGGTTCACACTCCCCGTCGTGCTGCCGTTGTTCATGAACTTCAAGAGCTTCGACACCACGTCCTCCGCGATGTTCCGCTGCGCCTCCTCCGTGCTCCCGCCCACGTGCGGCGTCAAAATCACATTCCCCAGCCCCTGCAGCTCGCTCTCAAACCGCTCGCCCTTCCCCGCCGGCTCATGCGGAAAAACATCCAGCGCCGCCCCGCCCAGTTTGCCGTCCTTCAGCGCCGCCGCGAGGGCCGAGACATCCACCACCGTCCCGCGCGCGTTGTTGATGAGCATCGCCCCGCGCTTCATCATCCCAATCTGCCGAGCGCCGATGAGCCCCTTCGTCCCGTCCGTCTCGGGCACGTGCAGACTCACCACGTCGCTCTGCTTCAGCAGCTCGTCGAGCGAACGCACGGGGCGCGCGTTGCCCAGGGGCAGCTTGCTGATGATGTCATAAAACAGCACCCGCATCCCCATCGCTTCCGCCAGCACGCTCACCTGGCTTCCGATGTGCCCGTAGCCAACCAGCCCGATGGTCTGCCCGCGCACCTCGTGTGCCCCGGCCGCACTCTTATCCCACTCGCCCTTGTGCATCTTGCCGCTCTGATCCACCAACCGCCGATAGAGCGCAATGACCTCCGCGATGGTCAGCTCCGCCACGCTCCGCGTGTTGCTGAAGGGCGAGTTGAAGACCGCCACACCCCGCTTGCACGCCTCGCCGCAGTCGATCTGATTCACGCCGATACAGAACGCCCCCACACCCCACAACCGAGGCGAGTACGCCAGCACTTCATCCGTCACCGTCGTTTTGGAGCGGATCCCCAGCAGGTGCACGCCGCCGTCATCGCTCAGGGCCTTACGCAGGGCCGAACCTTCGAGGGCCTTCTCGTGCGTCGTGACGCTAAAACCCTCTTGCCGCAGAACCTCCGCCGCGACGGGGTGCACGCCCTCCAGCAGCAGGACCTTGATCTTCTCTTTGGGGAAGGACGTTTTCATGGGCAGATTAGGGTAGGTTCGCTCACGCCCCAACCCCGCGGCCGCCTGAAGAACCGCATCTATGTTCACTTAGGCAGCGGTTCGATTGAGATCCAACCCAAGTAGACTGCGGCAATCAGAGCCAATCCCAAGACAATCCGGTACCACCCGAAGATCCCCAGCCCGTGCTTGTTCAGGAACCCCACCAACCATCGCACCGCTACCAACGCTGAGATGAAACTCACACCCATGCCCACCGCGATCAAAATCAGATACGCCGATTGAAAGATGTTTTCTTCCTTTGGCCCGATTGCATTTTTGAACAACTTGTAGACCGTCGCCCCGCCCAGCGTGGGCAGCCCGAGCAAAAACGCAAACTCCGCCGCCGCCCTGGGCTTCAGCCCCACCATCAACCCGCCCGCCATGCTCATCATGCTCCGGCTCGTCCCGGGCCACATCGCGATGCACTGCATGCATCCAATAAACAGGCACTGCGGGATCGACAGGTCCTCGATCTCCTTGCCGCCGTTCTGCCCCAGCCCGCGCTCGCCGATCCCGAACCGCCCCAAACGCCACTGCTCCAGCAGCAACATAAAGACCCCGCCGACGATCACCGCGCCGATCACCGGGCCCGGGAAGAATAGATGCTCCCCCAACCAATCGTCCAGCAGCACGCCCAGCACACCCGCGGGCAGAAACGCCACGCTCAGCTTCACGAGCAAATCAAACCCCGCGTTGTTCTTGCCCACCACCCCCAGCAACATCTGTCGAACGCGAGGCCAATAAACTGTTGCCACCGCCAAAATCGCCCCGCCTTGAATTACGATGTTAAAGGTATTGGTGAATTTCTTTTCGCTCGGATCATCCAGCCCCAACGCGTGCGCGGCCAAAATCAAATGCCCCGTCGACGAAACCGGCAAAAACTCCGTAATCCCCTCGACGAGGCCCAACACCGCCGCCTGAAGAACATCCACGCAGAAGCTCCAAACCCTCATCAGGCAGGGTCACCTTCACCACACCACCAAAACGCCGACAGACCCTCGATCCCTCGATCCCTTGATCCCTTGATCCCTCGGTCCCTTGATCCCTTCCCAACTTACCTCTCCCCACTCACCGAGCCCAGCATCGTCTCCCACGCACCCTCCGCCGCCTCGACGGTCTTCACGTCGCCCGCCATGCTCACGAAGATCGTCCCCGACGGTCCTTCGACGATCGCCCGCAGCACGCGCTGATCCGCCTTCGGCGCCGCCGGCACAGCCCCGCCCATCATCCCGCCCGATCCGCCCGACATCATCGCGAACGTCCCGCTGGAAGCGATGGTGATCACCTTGATCGCCCCAACGGTCTTTTCATTCCGCGTGAACTTCGCCGGCTGCCCATCAGGCCCCGTCACCTGCCGCGACCAGCGGTTGATGTTGCTCTCCACATCGCCCCCCTGCCCGGCGCCGAAAGTCGTGAACCACACCGTCGCTTCTTCACCACCGCCCGAGCCGGGGACCTTCAGTTCCGCCGCCCGCATCGTCCCCGAGGGGTTCGTCCGCTGCCAGGTTTTGGGCAGTTTGAACGACACCTGCGCAACCGTCAGCGTTCCCTCGCCGCCCGTCCCACCGCTGATCTGGTTCGACAGATCCTCCGCCTGCGCCTGCGTGTTGCCGATTCGGGCCCCCAACTCCTTCGCCATGTCGCGCGTCTTGCCAAGCTGCGTCTGGCTCTGATTCCCCGGCATATCGCTCGTCCGCGCCGGCGGCGTATTGCTCGTCCGCTCCTCGCACGCCCCGAGCAGCCCCGCGCACACCACCACGCCCGCGAAAACCGCCACGCTCCGGATCTGCTTGATCGTCTTCATGCCCAGATTCTACTTCCTCCGTGCAGACGCCGCAGGCAACCAACAATCCGCCGTGACCGTCGAACCTCCGCACATCCCCAGCCGCTTCACCCCCATCACCGACCTGAACGACCCGCGCGTCGCCGACTATCGCGACGTCAAAGAACGCCAACTCCTCCCCGAGTTCGATCAGTCGGCCTCACCTCACCACACCACCGCCCAGCACCCGGGCAAGTTCCTCGCCGAGGGCGAAGTCGTCCTCCGCATGCTCCTCCGCTCACGCTTCCGCACCCTCAGTATCCTCGGCACCCTCCCGCGCCTGCTCGCCCTGGATGCAGAACTCGGTCGCCTCGCCCCCGAGATCCCCATCTACTGCGTCGATCAGAAGCTCCTGGAGAACCTGGTGGGGTTCAATCTTCACCGCGGGCTGATGGCCGCGGGATTAAGGCAGCCCCCCACCCCCCCTGCTGAGCTTTTCGCCCGCGCCGCCCCGGGTCGGCCCTTGGTCGCCCTGGAAAACCTCGTCAACCACGACAACATCGGGAGCATTTTCCGATCCGCCGCCGCCCTCGGTGCCGGGGGGATTCTGCTCTCCCCGCAGTGCGCCGACCCGCTCTACCGCAAATCGCTCCGCGTCTCCGTCGGCTGCGCCCTCCACCTGCCCTTCGCCCGCCTGTCAACCTGGCCCGAAGGTCTGCACCCGAACGACACCAAGGGTTTACCCCAAGTTGCCCGGCCACTCGTCCTCGCCCTCACCCCCGCCTCGGACGCGATCGACCTGGACTCAGCCCGGACGCGACTCATTGAAACCAAACAAAATACCATAATCTTGGTCGGCACCGAAGGACCCGGGCTTTCACCTGAGGCTCAAAGGTTCTCGGACCTTCGTGTCCGTATACCCATGGCCAGGGGGGTGGATTCCCTGAACGTCGCGGTGACCACCGCGATCGTCCTCAGTCGGCTGGCAATCCCGGAAACGTAACCGTCCGGATCGGGGGCCCTTGGTTCGGCATCGAAAGTGAACCCAAAGTTCATCAAAGGCCGTATACAGGGGTACGAATTGGCCCCCAGGGTTTGCGGGGTCTGGTACACTTCGTCAGCCGCGTCCCGATTCCGGGAAGCGACGATGAAGGGTGGTTTGGGTGGTTCGTTCGCTTGCGTGATTTTCCGCCGACGGCGTTCTCCCTCGGCGTGTCAACCGATCCAGTCTTTCTCCGGAGTTGCCTATGACCCGTTCGACGATCGTCCGCTCGGCCCTTTCGCTGGCGCTGCTCACCACCCTGGCGGGCTCGGCCCTTGCCAGCAAGGCCCCCGAGGCGCCGCGCTCGCCCGACTATCCCTCCGTCCGTCGCGACGGCGTGGGCGAGAAGCGCGCCAAGCTCGACGCGCTCGAACTCAAGGCCTTCGACTCGTCGCTGCTGGGCAAGCTCAACGGCTGGACCAACGGCGAGGCCCCCTCCGCCGAGGCGATGAAGGACAAGGTCACCGTCTTCGTCATGTGGGCCAACTGGCGCGACTCGTCGGTCCGCGCGGTGCAGAACCTCGCCTCGATGCAGGAAGCCATGAGCGCTAAGGGCGTGCAGGTCATCGCGGTGCACGACAGCAAGAACTTCGACGCGGGCAAGCAGATGCTCAGCGAGCGCGGGATCAAGATCCTTTCCGCACACGACGAGAAGGGCGAGTTCCGCAAGGCCCTGCTCAGCGAGCAGAACCCCGATATCTACATCGTCGACAAGGCCGGTCAGCTCCGCTTCGCCGACGTGGACTCCGCCTCGGTGCAGAACGCCCTGGACATCCTCACCAGCGAAACACCCGAAGTGGCGAAGGGTCGTACCGCGGCCCTGATCGAGCAGTACAAGGCCGAGAAGGCCGAGAAGGAACGCACCAAGGCCACCGGCGCGGTGCGCAAGGCCGGCGAGAAGATCACCGTGAGCTTCAAGCTCCCCGACGAGTCGGCGTACTCCGGCGTGCTGTGGTCGAAGAAGAACGACAAGGAGATCGTCAGCCAGCTCGCCAACGACATCCAGGACCAGAAGTTCCCGGTTGAGTTCGGCAAAGACGAAGAGTGGCTCAGCGAGAAGCCCGACTTTAAGGGCCGGGTGCTGGTGGTGGACTTCTGGGCGACCTGGTGCGGGCCGTGCATGCGGTCCAAGCCCGCGCTCGAGCACCTGGCGACGAAGTTCCGCGACGATCTGGTGATCCTGGGCTTCTCGGGCTACGGCACCGACCGCAAGGTCGACGTCGAGCGCTACCTGCGCGAGCACGCCACCGAGGTCTTCCAGTCCTTCGACACCGACCAGAAAATCTACAAGCAGCTCCAGATCCAGGGGATCCCGACGGTCTACATCATCAGCACCGACGGCAAGGTCCGCTGGATGGGCAGCCCGCTGCAGCCCGAGTTCCAGAAGGTTGTCGAATGGACCATCGACCGCGACCCGGGCGTGAAGGCCCGCCGCGATGCCGAGGCTTCGAAGCTCAAGACCCGCGCCGAGAAGTAAGCCCCGCTCGTTCGCGGCTGAGCTGAAGATCAACACGAAAGCAGGAAAGCCCCGTCGCCCCGTGCGGCGGGGTTTTTTCTTCGCGCGATTCTGCACCGCGAACATTCCGGTACACGCGACTGAGCGGCCGGAGCCGGTCGGCTTGGCGTGAAACCCGGCGCGGGAGGATCCGAAGTCATGGGTATGCCGCCGACTTTGGGGTTTGAAAGTCCGACGATCGTGCTGAATGCCGTGCGACCGGCCTTGCTGAGGGCGAAGGACCTGGCAAAGCGTGTGGGCGCGCGGGCGGTGCGGGCGCGAGACGGTCAGACAGAAGATCGGGCGCAGGCTTCTGACCGGGCCTTGACTCCGAACGTGCCCCCCGCCGACCAACCCGTGGCCCTTCGACGCTTGGGCGACGCCCACCCCGCGCCGGTTGGGCCTGAAGGGCGGGTGTTGCCGAGCGATTCATCGGAGCACGGTGAAGAAGTGCGCACGCCGACGCCCCGGGGCGTGCTTGCGTCGTACAGTGCCCTGCGCGGTATGGGTACCATCGAACTCCGCAACAAGGTCATCGCCATCAGCGGCGCCAGCTCCGGGATCGGGGCGGCCACCGCAATCGCCTGTGCCCGAGCCGGGATGTGCGTGGCCCTGTGCGCCCGTCGCGAGGATCGCCTGGCGGCGCTGGTGGACGACATCCGCCATGCCGGGGGACGGGCGATGAGCTTCGTCGCCGACGTCAGCGACCCGGCGCAGTGCCAGGCCTTTGTCGACAAGACGGTCGAAACCTTCGGCTCGCTCTACGCCGTGTACGCCAACGCGGGGTACGGGCTTGAGAAACCGATCCTCGACACCACCGACCGCGAGATGCGCGCGATCTTCGAGACGAACTTCTTCGGCACGCTGAACCTCGTCCGCCCCGCGGCGGCACTCATGCTGAAGAACCAAGCCAGCAGCGACAGCGAGCCGCGCGGGCACGTGCTGATCTGTTCGTCGTGCCTCGCCCGCCAGACGCTGCCGTTCTATGGGGCGTACTGCGCAACGAAGGCCGCCCAGCACCACATCGGGCGGGCGCTGAGGCTGGAGCTTGCCACCCAGAGCATCGCGGTGACGACCGTCCACCCCATCACCACCCGCACCGAGCTGTTCGACCTGGTGAAACGCAAGAGCGGGATCCAGCAGCTTTCCCACGAATCGCCCGGCTGGTTCACACAGAGCGCCGAATCGGTAGGCGATCGCACGGTGGCGTGCCTGCGGAAGCCGAAGACGGAACTCTGGCCGGGCGTGCGCGGGCAGCTTGTCCGGCTCGGGATGACGCTGGGGAGCCTGATGCCGGGCCTGACCGACCGGGCTTTGCGCGGGATGGTAACCAAGCGTGAACTGGCCGCGGGGGATAAACCTGCCTCCAAGGCTGAAAAAGCGGCTTTGTGAACGGTCGGGGGTGGCGAACGTCTGCGGGTTTTCCCTGGGATTCAAACACAAACGCCTGAGAAGGGGTTCGGCGGTGAATCTGCCGGTGGATCGGCGGCGAAAGCCCGATTGACCGGCGATTGAGCCATGCCCGCTCTGGTCTGACGGGCACGATGGCCGGGGGCTTCGATTTTGAGGATTCACCGAGCATTTCGCGCCGGGTTGGGCTAAGCAGGTCAGAGGCCAAAGGGGGGCCTCGGGCGGCGAAGGCGAACCCAACGCGACCGACGGCGGACGACCAACCCTCCATCCCATTTTCCCC
>JACVCS010000024.1 GCA_016741915.1 Phycisphaerales bacterium
AGGCGGGGGGGGTGGGGGGGGCGGGTGGGGGGGGGGCGGGGGGGGGAGGGGGGGGGGGGAGGGGGGGTGGGGGGGGGGGGGGGGCTGAAAGAGCTATGAGCGCGGTTGTGGGTTCGGTGAGCGGAAAGAGCGTGTCGGAGCGTTGTGTTGATCAGAAGTTTGGGGCCGCCGCGGGCTTGCGTTCGCGGGGTTGGGTTGGTTCGGGGCGGAGGCGTTCGAATGCTTGTTTGATGATGTGCTGGTAGAACCCTGGGGTGTGGTTCAGGCGGCTGGCGCGTTGCAGGCAGCGGTCGTAGCTTTCTGGGTGCTCGCGGGCGATCAGCGCGAGGGCCATCGACTGGGTGGTGGGATCGGCGGGCAAGCTCGGCAGGGTTTCGAGGGCCGCGTCGGCGCTGCGGCTGAACTCGCTCTGGAAGCGGGCGTGCGTGACGTCGAGCATCAGCAGATGATCGAGCCAGTCGGAGAGGTGTTGTTCGTAGGCGGCGCGGTCGTCGCGAGCGAGGGCGGCGACGCTGAGGGAGAGGCTCGGCAGCGGGTGATCGAAGACCGCGCTCGTCCAGTCGCGCATGACTCGCTCGGAACACTCCTTGGCAACGGACCATTGCCCGCGCTCGAGCGCGGCGAAGTACTGCTGGACGGAAAGGGTCAGGTCCTCGGTTTTCTCTTCGGGGTTGGCGAGCTTGCCGTCGAGGTCCTCGCGGAGGAACTGGAAGTGCCTTGAAGCCGATTTCATGGTGATGGCATCGTCGGCGATGGTGTTGGTTCCGGCGGTGAAGACGTCGGAGGCGATTTCAGGGCGGCGGGCGCGGAACTCCAACGCGATGAGCGTCCAGAACGCGCGGGAGTTCACGGCGGGGCTGGGATCGAATGCGCGGAGCGATTCGCAGGCTTCGGCGAGTTTGCCCTCGGCGCAGAGTGTTTGGACAAGGAGTTGACGGGCCTCGGGGGATTGCAGGCCGCGGACGCGCGCGGCCTTTCGAAGCGTTGTCAGCGCGTCGGCGAACTCGGCGCGGTTGTGCTGGATGGTTGCCAGTTGCACGAACGCCTCGAGCGGCGCGTCGGGCGATTCGATGGCGATTCGGCATGAGCGCTCGAACTCGCCGACGGACTGTGCAACCCGCCCGGCGAGGTACGCCAGCGCGGGGTCGTTCGGCTCCGCCTTGTGCAGGTCGCTGTAACGTTTGCTGAGGTCGAACTTCTGGGTGCTGCGGAGCGTGGCTTCCTGGAAAGCGGTGTGCGCGTTGATGTTCACCGGGCGGGTGGCCAGCCAGGGGGTGATGAGGCGCATGCAGTCGTCCGGATTGAGGTAGAGCGGCGCGATGGTGAAGACGTAGTCGTTGGCCGGGTCGATCTGCAGCGAGCGGGTGAGGTATTGCTGCGCGTCGGTCCGAGAGGCGATGCTCTCCAAGGCGTGGAAGCGCGAAGCGGGATCGTCGCGCAGGACATCGAAGCGGGACTTCTTGATCTGGCCCGAGTTGCTGCTCATCGAGATCTTTGCGGGGAAGGGCTCGAAGAAGTAGTCATAGCCCGAGGGTGTGTGCAGCAGTTGAGGAGGGAGGAACTTCGGCGGCGGGCTCGGCTGTGGTGAACGGGGTGCGTAGTACGCAAACTCGTCGACGAAGACGGCGAGTTGGTCGGGATTCACCACGAACTCGGTGCGGTTCCACGGACGCGAGAAGAAAGGGGTCTCGATGGTGAACGAGATCGACTCGGGCTTGGCATCGGGGCCGGTTCGGATCAGCGTGTGCGTGCCCTCGGCGATGTTGAAGCGGGTTGGTGTGAGCGGGAAGAGCGCAACGGAGCGGCCGTCGAGCTCGACGACGTAGCGGTCGGAGGTGGCGTTGACGAGCCAGATATTGCGGGACGTGCCCATGAAGTAGGCGGTGACGAAGTATCCGCCGACGATCAACAGAACAACCGCGGCGGCGATGAAGGTGGGGACTCGGGCGATGATCGGGCGATCGATGGCGGTTCGTTTCCCCGGGTGAAGGTCGGCCGAGCGGATGGGCTTGTTCGTGTGCAGGTTCTTCTCGGCGAGCCTTCGGGAGGCTTTGAACTCCGGATGCTCGCGCAGTGAGGGGTACTTTGCGCCCGAAGCATCGAGCAGCGCGAGGGCCTCGGCGTGACGCCCCTGCTCCTGGTACGACATCGCCAGGACGACGGGCGAGAACATGAACCGCTCGTCCGCGTCGGCGATGAGTTCGTCGATCAGCGGGCGGGCGTCGTCCGGGCGGTTGAGTTTGATCAGCGACATCGCCACGCGGCGTTTGTTCAGCGGGCCGGGGTTGAGCGTTGTCAGCGCCTGGAGCGATGCGAGGTTCTGCTCGGGCATGTCAAAGTGGATGTACGCGTCGGCGAGGTGCGAGAGAAAGGTCTGATCGCTCGCCAGCGCGTGAGAGAAGGAACGTGTCAGATCGATGAAGCGTTCCTTGTCGTCGTACGCGACGGCCACGGCGATGGCTTGGGCCGCGTGCTGAGGGTTTGTGGGATCGGAGCGCAGGGCGGCGTCGGCGGCCGCGATATCGGCGGCCTTGGCAGCGTTGTACTTCTCCAGCGGTATGTAGCGGTGCTTCCGGCAGCTCGAGCAGGCGTCGATCAGCCGTCGCTTGGCGAGCGGGAAGATCGGGATGAAAAACACGACGAAGAAGAGGGTGGTGTCGTAGGAGCGAACGGTCGTGTGCGTGCCGCAGAACTCGCAGGTCTTCGTGCGGGAGACGATGTTGCGTTTACCCCAGTACCAGGTGCCGATGCCGTTGAGGACGAATGCCATAGGTGGATGGTATGAGTGGTTGAAACTTGATGTGATGATGACAACGTCGTCTGGCGGTCATCGAGCATGGTCAACTCGGAATCATGAGTGCATAGAGGGGTTACTCCGCCAGAACGTTCTTCACGCCGGGGTTGATGATGCGTTCGACGAAGAATCCTTGCGCCTTGCCGTTGGGGAGGAAGTAGGCCCAGTCGACGACGTCGTCGAGGGCGACGCGGACGGTTTCGCCCTGTTGCGGGACGCCCGGGCTGGTGGCGACGTTTTCGTTGATGCCGACGAGGTGGGTTGATTCGCGGTCGGTCATTCGGCACCAGGAGTACTCGTGGTTCTGCTCGCTGGTGACGAAGCGGGCCTTGAACATCACGGGCGGGTCGGCGTTTGGACCGAGGCGATCGAAGGCCGAGATGAGCTCGGGGATGCGCGTGCGGGCTTCGGCCATCGCGGCGTTGATCTTCTTGTCGTCCGCGCTGACATGAATCAGCGGCTGGCGGAGCGAGTCGTCGGCGAAGAGCTCGGCCAGTTGGCCCGACTTGAGCATCTCCTCGGTCCTTTCGTCGGGAAGGGCAAGTGCGCCCGTATCGCGGAGCATCAGCAGCGTGACCCCCTCGTCGTGAAGCTCCGCCGCGATGCGTGCAAGCATCAGCAGGATCATCTCACGCAGTTTCTCGTCGGTTGGATACTCGCCCACCAAGTCCACGGCACACCACCCGGTGTGCGAGCGATACGCCTCGCGGGCCTTGGGATGTTCGAACTGGTGGAAGTCCGCTTCGCTCTCGTCTGGACCCCAGTACGGGATGTGCGAATCAAAGATCGCCATCGGCGGCAGATTGGGCAAGAGCACCGCGAAGCTGTTGGCGTGCCCGTCGGGAAGGGGTGAAGTGATCATTTCAACCTCGGAGTTGAACGCCCGACGGAAGATGCCGCGTGCCTCCGCCTCGGTCAGCCGCCGGGGTGTTGATCGCATGAGCACGATCGAGAGGATCGGCCTGTCACGCTTGCGCCGACGAATCAGAAACCAGGCGAGCAGACCGAGAGCGATTGCCGCGACAGCGATGATGGGGACGTAGATCATGCGTGACTCTGTGCTCAACGATGAGCGGTGATGGTGTGCGGGCGAGAACGACCTTGCCGAAGAAATGTAACAAAAAAACCCCGGCTGGAGGGCCGGGGCTTGGAGATTCGTGCCGATCTGAGTTCAGCGGTATCGAACCGAGGGGGGCTTACTTGCCCGAGAGCTTCTTGCCGCTGACGTTGACGAAGCGGGGGGTGCCGTCGCCCTTTTCGAAGAGGTCGGCGAACTTGAAGCCCTTGCGCTTCTTCCATGCGCCGCGGTGGTAGGCGTCGGAGGCGAGGAGGGGGAAGAGGGCGGAGAGCTCGCCGAAGACCATCTGCTCGTGGACGACGTCGACCTTGCCCCACGAGCAGGCCTCGCGGAGGGTCGAGCCGCTGAGCGCGCCGTCGCGGCTGTCGGCGACGGTCATCTGGATGGCGTACTTGTGCATGCCGATCTCGTTGGTCTTGCGGAGGTCGGCGCCTCCCTTGCCGGTCTTGCGTTCGGCGAGGAGTTCCGCCGCCACGACGATGTCTTGGGCGAAGTTCTTCGGGACGCCGCCGCCGAGCATGAGCAGCCCGGTGTCCTTGCAGGCGAGCTTGATGTCGGTGAGTTCGCGGAAGTCCTTGCCGCTGTCGAAGGCGACCTGCCCGCGGCCGTTCTCGATGGCCTCGGTCTGCTGGAGGACGATCCCGAAGCCAGCGGAGCAGTCGGAGAAAGCAGGAACGAAGATGGGCACGCGCTTCTGGTAGCAGGTCTTGACGATCGACTCGTTCTTGGCGAGCTTGGGGTTGTTTGCGAGGTACTCGCCCATGGCCTCGATGAACTCACGCGACGAGTACGCGCCGGGGGCGAACTGATCGAAGATCTTGTGCGTGGTGGCGTCGCAGGCGCGGAGGTCGTCCTCGTCGATGTAGGTGTCATAGATGCGGTCGATCATCATGTTGCGGAGGGTCATGTCGTCGACGGGGGGCGCCTCGGGCGAGCCGGGGGCGATGTAGTGCTTGAAGCCCAGGCCCTCGAAGAAGTCCTGGTCGACGATGTTCGCGCCGGTGGAGACGATCGCGTCGATGCAGTTGTTCTCGATCAGCGTGATGATGGCCTTCTTCAAACCCGCGGAGATCAGCGACCCGGCGAGGGTCAGGATCACCGCGCAGTCCTTGTCCTTGAGCATCATCGAGTAAATGTCCGCGGCGTTGGCGAGCGTGCGCGACGAGTACGCCATCTCGCGGTACGAATCGATCACCGGACGCGCGTCGAAGCGCGTGATGTCGATGTGCTCAACCGGGCGGCTGAGAAGGTCCTTCTTGGTCCACTTCGAGGCGGGGGTGTTGCTGGCCATAGGTGGCTCGCTTTCTGCGCGTTCGTTCGCGCACGGGCGGCGTGCCGCGGTCGCGGTGAACGCCGGTTCAACTGGGCCAAGCCCCCCTGGCCGATGGTTGTGATTTCAAGCCGACGGGGGTGGCGTCGGCAAAGAAGTATACGCCGAGCCCGGCGCAGCGACACACCACGGCTGAGCGGGTATGTTTAACGTTCCGCGGCGCGTATCCGGGTGACGGGGCGAGATGAACGACGGATCGACCAAGACACCAAGCACGCCCTGTCGGGCTCGGCTCAATGGTGATGGCCGTGCCCGTGGCTGGGGGCGTTCTTCGCCTGATCGATCGCCTTGGTGATCGACTCGGGGGTTGCGCACATGTGCATGTCTTCGTTGACCAGGCACGCCGGTGCGCCCTCGCAGAGGCCCAGGCACTCCAACTCGACGAGCGTGAACTTGCCGTCGTCGGTGGTCTCGCCGACTTCGATCCCCAGTTTCTCTTTGCAGGCCTGCGTGATCTTCTTGTGGTCACAGACCTCGCAGGCGATGCTCCGGCAGACCGCGATGACGTTCGTGCCCTTGGGCTGGAGCCAGAACTCTTCGTAAAAACTCGCGGTGTCCCACGCCTCGGCCGGTGCGACGTTCAGGAACGCCGCGACCTCTTCCAGCGCCTGCCAGGGGATCCAGCCCCATTCGTGCTGCACCGCGTGCAGCGTGGGCAGCAGCGCGCCGCGCCGCGTCTCGTACCGGGGCAGGATCGTCCGCGTCAGTTCAGACTTCAGCGCTTCGGTGAGATAGGGCTCGCTGCGCCGAGGGATCTTCATTCCCGCTGAGTTCTTGGTGATCCAGGCCATCAGAATCTGATCCTTCCGTTGTGCCGACCGATGCGTGGGTGCTTACGGGCGGTCCTTGGGCGTGTCTTTCTCTTTCTCGTGCTCTTTCGATGTCGGCGTTTTGGTTGGGGGCTTCTTTGCGCTGTTGCCCTTGTCCTTCTCGCCGACCTTGGAGTCCCCGGGCTTTCCTGTTGATGGATCGGGCTTGGGGGCCGATCCGATGCCGAACTTTCCGGGGGAGAACGATACGCTCCCCTCCGGCGGGTGAACAGCCAGCGGCCCGGTCATCGATTCGCGCTGCACCGAGCCCTTTCCAGTCGCTGGGGCTTCCTCATTCAACCCCGCCGCGGGCAGCGAATCGACCTTCCCCCAGCGCACGATCTGCACTGCGCTGGTGCTGGCACCACCCGCCGATACACCCGGCGCGAACAGCAGCACCGCGTCGGCGGTATTGCTGAAGCTCGTTTTCGTGCTCTGCCCCTTCATCGAGAAGACGCGGGCGTTGCTGAACTTCGGGTTGCTCTCCGCGGCGTGCCCGCTATCACCCACCGGGCCCGGGATGTTCCCCTTGTACCCGTTGAAGACCACCGCGACCTCGCCCGGCTGAAGGGTGCACTCCGGGAAAGTAAAACTCAGGGCGTTGCCCTTGCCCAGAGATTTGTCAACCAGGCGATAGCCGCGGAGGTTGATGGGTTTGTCGTGCGGGTTGACCAGCTCGACGAACTCGTCGCCCGTGGCGTCGCGGGTGCCGTCCTGGTTCGCATCGCCCGAGGTCCCCGTGGGCACGGCAAAGAGCACCTCGCTGATCAACGGGTGCGGGTACGCAACCAGCGGCTTGGGACCGGACGGCGCCGATCCGGTCGCGCCGGGCGGCGTGGCCGGTGCGGCGGGGGCTGAAGATGTGCCCGCAGCGGGCTCATTGCCCACAGCCACCGCCAAACAACGATCCGTCGGCACGGTCATCACCAACGCCAGCGTCAACAGAACCTGCCCCATAGCCACCGATGAATCGTTCTTGAACATATGCGCATGGTACAAAGTCGTGGCGGATTGCCAAACCAAAAAAAAGCCCCGGACCTTTCGATCCGGGGCTTCGTGTCTTTCAGAATCTCAGGGTTCAGGCTTTCGGCTTCAGGTCTTCACCCTCGGCCCTTCTTCCCGCATCAGATGCACGGCAGGAAGAGGTTGTTGAAGAAGCAGTTGTAGTCACCCTCGTTGACACCGTTGTTGGTGCAGCCGGGGTTGGTCGCCAGTGGGTCGCCGCTGTCGCAGGCGATGTCGCAGGTGCCGCCGATGGCGCCAGTGCCCTGACCGGACTGGAAGAAGAACCCGTTGGCCGCGAAGAAGGCGTTGAAGTCGCCTTCGTTCGGCCCGGTGGTGCTATTGGTGCAGCCGGGGTTGCTGGCGAGCGGGTCGCCGTTATCGCAGGCGATGTCGGCCGGGTTGCAGCCCGCGGTTGCGCCGCCGGTGACGGTGAACTTCACGAACTTCACGTCGAAAGCGGAGGACTTGGCGGTGACGACCGGGGTCAGCGTGCCGCCGCCGGGCCCGATGAGCAGGGTCAGGTCGCTGGTGGCGGTGGTGGAGGTATTCAGAACGACACCGGGGAAGTCCTGCACGTTACCGATACGGAAGCCGTCTTCCGCAGGTGACGGCTGGTTGTTCTGCAGGTTGAAGTTGGAGATCGCGACGTAATACGTGCCCGCGGTGAGGGGCTTGGTGACGGTCCCCTGAGCGATGACGTCGCTCTCGTCGTCCTCGCCGAAGCCCGCCACAGGGTTGAGGTTCTGGTCATAGACCCAGAAGTCGGTGTCGGTGGTCGTGGAACCGACAGTCGTGACGGTCACGTCACCAGCCGGAATGGAGACGCCCGACTCAACGGGCGTGACCACGGAGGACGAGTAATCGAGGCGGTAGCGGGTGGTGGAAGTCGTCGCACCGGAGACGCGCACGAAGACCTGGCGCGCGTCGGGGCTGGTGTCGTTGCCGAGGGTGTACCACTGGATGAACCGCGGCGGGGTGGTCGTCGCGCCCGTCGCCGTCAGGGCGGTGACGTCGGTACCGGCGTTGATGCCGGTGGTGGCCTGCGACAGGCCGCGGATGGTCACCACGTGCGTCGGCGTTGACGAGGTGTACTGGATGCGGTTGAGGATGATCTGGCCCGCGGCCGGGGCGGTGCCCGCGACCTTGAAGTAGTCGAACTCAGCCGCGGTGGCGTTGATGCTGTCGCCGCAGATCGCCTGACCGCTCGACAGCGTGATGACCTGCGCGGTGGCCTTGGTGTTGTTGGGTTCAACTTCGGATGTCGCGCCGGTGCAGTCGATCGGAGTGATCGCGCTGACCGTGCCGGTGGTGAAGCGGACGTTGGCGGTGCCGGTGTTCCCGCCGTCGGCAAAGACGCTGAAACCCTCGTAGAAGCGGGTGAAGGGGGTGAACTCATCGTCGCCGGTGTTCGCAACCGCGAGGTAGAAGTCACCCGCGGCGAGCGCGCCATCGCGCCCGTTGTACACCGCGCCCGTGCCCACGGCCGGACGCGTCGGCACAGCCGCGCCGAAGCTCAACTGCGACAGCAGACCCGAGCCGTCATCATCGTCCGCCGCGACCGTCGCGCCGGTGGTGCCGTTGAAAAGCACCAGCACGGTGTCGTTCGTCGGCGCCAGCGTGGAGGTCTCGGTGTCGATGTCCAGGAAGCGGTTGTTCGCGCCGCTGATGCCGCCGGCGGGGATCGTGATCTTGATCCAGCGGACCCTGGAGGAGGTGTCGATATTGACCGTGTCGGTCACGGTGGTGAAGGGGCTGCCCACCGCGGGGACGGTGATGGTGCGGTTGACGTCCGCCGTGGGCGTGGGGAGCACCGTGGTGTTGAGCGTCAGGTTGATGTTGGACCACGAAGCGGTCGAGTCGCCGAAGGTCTGGAGGTTCGCGAAGAAGAGCGGGTTGCCGCCCTCATAGTTCACGTCCATGTTCGAGATGACCTTCATGCCCGTCTGCGGGTCGGCAGAGGCGATCGAGGGGAAAAAGACACCGGGGTCGGAGTGGAAGACGTTGCCCGCGCCGAACGCGCCGGTGATGTCGGCGGCGGTGCTGGTCAGGGCCGGCAGTGCCTCGTCCGAGAAGGCGTCGCCGACGCCCGTGGCCCAATCGATGAACAGCGAATAGCTGCGGTACGTCCCCGCGGGGATCGCCGCGCCGTTGAGATCGACGGTCTGGATCGTGTCCGTGACGGTGAGGTTCGGGATCGTCGGGCTGAACTGCGCCTGCGCCGCGGAGGCGGCCAGACCGGTGACGGCCAGAATCGCGGCGATCGAGAGCTTGTTCTTCATTCAATAACTCCTCTGAAAAGAAATGAAAGTGAAAACCGACAGGGACACAGCCGACGGATCGAAGGATCGATCCGACGCATGACACACGCGCGGAACAACGCCGCGCCCGCCAAGGCTGGAACCCCGCACTCCAAACACCCATCAAGGACCTGCGAGAGCTGCGCACGCACATCCCGGCCGGGTGTTCGCCGTGGACTTCAAACGTACCTCGGGGTCGATACTCCGCCCATGCGACCAACCCGCTGCGGAGCGCAGAGAGAATCCGTGAAACACCAGGCCCAACAAGGGTCATTACCTAAAGGGCGATGACAACCCTTGATTGCGTCACCCGCTGCCCGCACACCTTCGGACGAAACGCGAACACCCGAGAACTTTGGGGGAAGAGCGATGCTTCGCCAACGAAAAAGCCCCGGACCATTCGATCCGGGGCTTCGTGCGTTTGAGGTTCTCAAGGTTTCAGGCTCGGTTCTTGGGCATTCACCCTCGAACCGCGGCCTTCAACCCTTGGACAGGTTTGTCTGCATCAGACGCAGGGGAGGAAGAGGTTGTTGAAGAAGCAGTTGTAGTCGCCTTCGTTGACACCGCCGTTGCTGCCGATCGGGTTGCCGAAGGGCGGGTTCGAGGTGCCCTGGTCGTCGGCGATGTCGCAGAACATGCCCACGGCGGCGGGGCCCATGGCGGCCTGAGCGAAGAAGCCGCCGGCGGAGAAGAAGGCGTTGTAGTCACCTTCGGTCACGCCGTTGTTCGGAACGTTCGGCGCGCCGGGAAGCGGGTTGCCCTGATCGTCAGCGATGTCGGCCGGGTTGCACCGCGCCACCGCGGGTGAACCGACCACGAGCTTGGCAAAGACGACCTCGTTCGCCTCGGTGGCGTTTAGCGCCACCGTGCGCGGGCCGGCAGAGTCGGTGATCTGCACGCCAAGGTTCAGTGGCGGGGTGAACGACACCGTCGACTGGCAGACCACGCTGGGGAAGTCCAGTACGTTGCCTGTGCGGAAGTCATCGTCGGTCGGCGAGCCGAGGTTGTTCGCCAGGTTGTACCGCGAGATGGCCAAGTAGTACGTCCCCGCGGTGAAGGTGCGGGTCAGTGTCGAGCCCAGCGAGGTGGAGCCGAACGTGTCGTCGTTGCCCCAGTCGGCGATGGCGTTGAAGTTCGAGTCGTAGATCCACAGGTCGGTGTCGGTCTGCGTGCCGCCGGTCTGGCCGACCGAGGTGATGGTGATCGAGCCGGGGGTCAGGGGCGAGCCGCCGATGTCCACCGGGGTGATGTTTGAGGTCGCCAGAGTCAGGAAGTACGGATCAACACTGGACGAGTTGCCCAGCACGCGGACGTAGATCGAGCGGTCGTCGGGGTTGTTGGTGGAGCCCAGACCGTACCACTGGATGAACTGTTCGGTGGTGGTGCTCGCACGCATCTCGGCCTCGGTGGTGGTCGGCGCGCCGGCGGTCTGCGTCAGACCGCGGATGCTGACGACGTGACCGATCGTGCTGCTGGTGAGGTTCAGGCGGTAGCGGGTGATGCCCGCGGCCGTGGCGGTCTTGACCTTGAAGTAGTCGCTCTCAGCAACGGCGCTGCCGCAGATCGACTGGCCCGCCGCAAGGGTGACCGCGTTCGCGGTGGCCTTGGTGTCGTTGGGCTCAGCCTCGGGTGAGTTGCAGGTCGGCGGGGGCGGCGCGACGAGAAGCTGGAACTGGTAGGTGTTTTCGGTCGTGCCCAGGGCGCCGGTGCCCTTGCGCCCGATCATGAAGAAGTAGCGTGTGCCGGCCGTCATGGGAACGGTAACGCGGGCGCGCCCGGTGCCGTTGTCGTTGCAGGCAACGCTGGTGAACGTTCCGGCGCAGGGGTTCGACGGGTTGCTGGAGGTGTAGACGCCGATGATGGTGTCGGCGACGTTGGTCGCGCTCGCTTCGTTCGACGTCGTCGAGATGATGTAGTTGTCGGTGGCGCTGGGCTGGTAGCTGTACCAGACCGTGTAACCCACGCCCGTGGTCCCGTTGCAGGTGAAGGCCGGCTCGGAAGCCGTCGTGCCCGCACCCGCCATGTTCAGCGGCGCGGAGGTGAAGGGGAGCGCGAAGCCGGGCTGCGTGTTGACGTTGATCGCGCCGGCGCAGTTGTCGTTGCTCGGTGCGGTCGGGGGCGCGACGAAGTCGACGAAGGCGAACTGGAAGTTGGACTCGCCCGTGGCGGGGGCGCCGGTGCCGTACTTCGCACCCATGATGTAGTAGTCGGTCCCCGCGTTCATGCGGAGCTTCAGGTCGGTGCGGAGGGTGAGGCAGCGGAAGTCGCCGTCGTCGTTGCAGGCAACCTGCGACAGCGAGCCGCAAGCGCCGCTGAAGACCGCGAGGTAGGTGTCGCCGACGGTGCAGCCGGGGACGTCCGCGGCGCAGGTGCTCAGGGTGTAATCACCGGTCTGCGCGGGGGTGAACTTCCACCACACGGTCCTGCTGATCGTGTCGGTGCAGGTGGCCATGACCGGCTCGTTGACGCGCGTGGCGTTGGTGATGTCGACCACCGCCGACAGATAGGTGTTCGTCGTGCTTGCGGGGATCACGATCGCGTTCGAGCAATCGTCGTTCGCCGCACCCACCGGCGCGGTGAACGGCGCGAGGTTGAACGAAATCGCCGACTCGCCCAGGGGCAGCGAGGCATCAGTCCCGGCCCGACCCAGCACGATGAAGTACTGCGTCCCCGCGTTCAGCGTCGCGGTGAGGTTCGCACGCGCACCGCACGACGAGTCGTTGTTGCAGCCCACGGCGGTGTACGTCGAACCGTTGAACGTGTACACACCCGCGACCGTATCGCCAACCGTGGTCCCCGGCGCGTCCGCCGAGCAGGTGCTGATGGTGTACTGACCGGTGGTGGTGGGGGTGTAGGTGTACCAGATCGTCCGGCGGACGTTGGTCACGCAGGCGAAGGGCGGGTCACCCGCGGGGTCGTTGCTCGCGCCGCCGACATCGATCGGCGGGCTGGTGTACGGGATCGAGGTGATGTTCACCGCGTTTGCGGCCGTGTCGTTCGTCGGTGGCGCGGGCGGAGGCGTCGCACCGCCGAGGGTCACCTGAATGTTCGCCCACGAACCGGTGGAACCCGGGAAGGTGTGGCGGTACGCGAACCACAGCGGCGCCGCGCCGGGGTAGTTCGTGTCGAGGTTGGCCGCGGGCCAATCAAGCAGAATGGCGGCGGCGTTGCCGGTGGAGTTGGGGGCCGAGCCGCGGTTGGCGTACACGGTCCCGTTGAGGGTGAACCCGTCGACGACCTGCGTGTCGGTCAGGGCCCACACGGCGTCGGAGTCGGCGGAGTTGATGTTGCCGGGGGTGAAGTTGAACCGCACGCGCGAGGTGGTATACGTCGCAGCGGGGATCGACGCGCCGTTGAGCGTCACGCTGTTCCACTCGGTGGTGGAGATGTTGACGTTGAAGTTGGGCGCGGTGTACTGCGCCGACGCCGAGGCCGCCAGGCCGCAGAGCGCCGTCATCGCCAGCAAAGTCTTTCGAGCTGATGTCATGAACATGTGCTTTCCTTGCAGAAAGGAAACCCCGATGGCACTCGACGCGACGCGCGCCAAGACCCGGCCTCCGCTCAGAGGCGCCTCATCGCTGGCTGGAACCCCGGTCATGGGAACCACGATGAGGGAGAACCCGATAAATGACGGGCGACTCCGGATACAAGAGTAAATGAATCGTCCCCTAACGCAAGGGGCTTTGTGTAAAGCCGCGAATATTCAGGAACAACCCAGGTCGTTCCGTGGGTATTTCTACTGATGGATACGGGTAAGTCAGATGCTGATCAAAAACACCATCCCCTGAGCTCAGAGCGAACACCGCGCAGCATTTCACCTCAGGCTGGACGTGCAGCGGCGGGAGGTCACTAGGAGAATTGGGAACGCGGGCATACAGAAAAACCCCCGAACACGGGGGTTTGATGCTCAATCGGGGCAGGATTCTCGGACGTGAAAGTCGACCGAGCGTCAAAGAGGTCCTGCGGCTCGGGCGGTTGAGGCTTAGAGGCAGCCTAAGAAGAGGAAGTTGAAGAAGCAGTTGTAGTCGCCTTCGTTCACCCCGTTGTTCGTGTTGCCGACACCGAACGGGGGCAGGGGGTTACCCGCATCGTCGGCGATGTCGCAGCTTGCACCGATGGCGGCCGGTCCGAGGCCCGCCTGGAAGAAGAAGCCGTCGGCGGCGAAGAAGGCGTTGTAGTCGCCTTCGTTCACGCCGTTGTTGGTGCAGGCGGGGGCGGCGATGAGCGCGGTGCCGTCGTCGCAGCCGATGTCGGCCGGTGAGCAGGGGTAATCGAACGCGACGAACTGACCACCGACCGCGACATCGAGATTGATCCAGCCGACGTTCTCGCCCCAGGCGTATCCGCGGAGGCGTTTCTCGGCCGAGTCAAAGGTTGGTTGCTGGTTCGCGGGCAGTGTGGGGAGGGTGAAGTTGATCCAGCCGATGTTCTCGCCCCAGGCGAGCCCGGTGACTTTGTTGGTGAGTGGGTCGTAGTTGACGCCGAAGTCAGCGCCGGTGGTGTTGGCGTATGCGGAGCCGTTGGCGGGGGTGCCGTCGCCGAAGTTGATCCAGCCGACGTTCTCGCCCCAGGCGAAACCTGAGAAGTAGTTGCCGAGGACCTTGTTGAAGCGGACGCCCTGGGTGGCGCCGTTGGCATCGCGGAAGTTGATCCAGCCGATGTTCTCACCCCAGGCAAACTTGTTCCCCGGGTTGACGTTGCTCTGCGCCAGGGCGGCGGAGCTCATGCCCAGGCAAGAAGACGCAACGGCGAGAAGAACAAGGCGGTTCATACGGGCGTTCATGGTCAAAATCCTATCATAAACGAGGGAACATGCGAGAAGAAAGATCGGGAAATGCCCGGACGGGTGGGGGTGACACACGCCAAACAGGGCAGGAACATCACTTCCGAGCGATTCGTGGAGCGTGAAATCGAACGGGTATCGCGAATCGGGTATCGACGGAAGGGAGGCGAAAAGGGGAACGGAAGGGATCAGTACACGAAGTTGGCCCAGGGATCGGTGGTGCCGCTGGGGACGCCGCCGGAGCTGCCGGTGACGAGGGTGGTTGTCAGCCCCGGGGTAACGATGGTGCCAAGGCGGTTGTCGACGGCGACGGAGAAGGCGGTGGTATTGCCCGAGAGTTTGTTGGCGAAGATGGCGTTGCGTGAAGAGTCGACCTGAATGCCCACGTCGCACTGGGTGACGGTGTTGCCTGAGATCTGGTTGCGTGATTGAGCGGAGCCGGCGCACCAGATGCCGGGGGTGCTGATGCCGAGGTTGTTGCCCTTGACGGTGTTGTCGATGACGTCGGTATTGGTGGTGACCTTGATCCCGAAGCCGTTGTTGTCGTTGACGGCGCAGGAGCGGATGACCGAGCCCGGATGGGCGTTGATGCCGCCGGCGTTGTTGTTGCGGGCGAGGCAACCGACGAAGACGGAGGGGGTGTCGGTGCCGAGGAACCCGATGGTGGAGTTGTCGGCCGCGACGCAGTTCTGAACGCGAGCGCCCTGGACAATGAACCCGGCCGCGAAGTTGTCGCACGCGGAGCAGTCCACGAGCAGATCGCCCGGGTTGCATTGAAACCCGGCGCCCGAGGTGCCCGAGGCGGAGCAGCCGCGGAGGACTGAGTTGCCTGAGGAGGCGAACCCGGTGGTGCCCTGTCGTGCCGTGCAGGATTCGAGCGTGGCGCGCTTGAAGACGTAGAACCCCGTGGCGCACAGCGTCGCGGTGCAGCGGCTGGCGGTGCAGCCGGAGGGGATCTGGTAGCCGGTGTCGCTGCAGTTCAGGGCGGTGCAGTCGCTGATGGTGATGGCGTCGCCGAAGAGCACATAGCCGGTGGAGGCCTGTCCGACGAGGCAGCGTTGAACAATCGAGCCCGCGCCGACGCAGACGCCGACCTGGCCGCAGAGTGTGGCGTTGATGTCGGAGATTCGTGCGCCCTGCGAGTTGACGAAGTTGATGGCGCTGTTGGAAAAGAAGGTGATGCTGCCGTTGACGATGGTGTGCGAGTTCGTGCTGGCGGCGGTGACGATCCCGTTCTTCGCGGTCGGGGCGTTGCCGGCGATGGTGTAGCCGTTGAGATCGATCTTCACGTGCGAAGAGTTGATGCGGATGCCGTCCTGATTCGCGCCCACGAGCATGTTGCCCGTGAGGTAGTACGTCCCGGGCGCAGCGATGATGAAGACGTTGCTCGCATCACCCGGGCAGGTGCTCTGTGTGATGGGGATCCGGGATTCCAGCGCGGGCGTGGAGGCGACCGGGCCCGGCGGGGGCGATAAAGGCCCCGCGAGCGCGAATGCCTGCGTCAACGCGGTGCTCAGCAGGATCGCTATCACCAGCCGGTTTGGATGTGTCAGCGACATGGGGTCTCTCACAAGGGATCGAAAGCGCCGTCGGAGCTCAATGCGACAAATGCACTGAGCCCGGCTCAACTTTCCGGGTGCGTTGGATTCAGTGCGTGAAGTTGGCGTTCGGGTCGGTGGTCGTCAGGGTGCTTGTGGCAGAGCCACCCGAAACAGCGGCGGCGGGTGCGAGCGATTTCAGATCGACGATCGGGCCGTAGCGATTCCCCGCGGCGATGGTCCACGCGGTGGTGGTGACACCCGAAGGCAAGCTGACCGCGTTGCGGACGATCATCGAGCCGGTGCCCTGCACGCGCACCCCGCGGGTACTCTCGCTGACGGTGTTGCCCTCAACCCGGCACGTGTTGCCCGCGATGTTGATCGCATAGGTCCCGGCGTTCAGCCCGCATTCAACCACGAGGTTATTGAAGATCCGGCAACTGTTCCCGGCCTTGATGCCGTCGGAGTTGCTGATCGACACGGTGTTCTCGCTGACCAGCGCGTCGTCGTTGACCTCGATCCCCATGGCGGTGTTGCCGGTCACGGCGTTCTCTCGCACCTGCGAGCCCGAGTTGGCGAAGATCCCTCCGCCGGCGTTCTCCGCCAGCGTGCACCCGGAGATGACGGCCGAGAATCCCGCGAGGATCCCGCGCCCGCTGTTCTGCCGTGATCGGCAGTTGGTGATGACCGTTCGGGATACGGCGTAGATGCCGTCAGCCCCGTTGTTCGACGCGATGCAGTTGGTTGCCACACCGCCGCGAGAGTTGCCGATCTGGAAACCGGTGCTCGTGTTGGCGATGGCCGAGCAGTTGATGACGCGCGACTCGTCGGGGACGAAGATGCCGTAGGCACCGTTGTTGCTGGCGGTGATGTTCTCTACCAGCGCGCCGGCGGAAACGGTTGAGAAAAGGTTCAGCCCCGTGTTGCCGCAGGAGCGGATGGTTCCGTTGCGGACGGTGATGTTGTTGTAGGCGACGCTGGTGCTGGCGAACTGGACGCCGAAGAACGAGCCGGGAGAGCCAACGATGCCGTAGCCGTTGAGGTCGATCGTGACGTCGGAGGCGGCGATCATGATGCCCGACTTGCCCGAGGAGACGCTGATATTTCCCGTGAGGTAATACGAGCCGGGTTGGGTGATGCGGTGCACCGCGGCATTCACCCCCGGCGCGCTGGCAGAGGGTGGCGCGGTGAACTCGTTGATCGGAATGCGGGCCTCGCCCGGCTCGATGAGGCTTTCGATCGCCGTGAGCTTGTCGTAGATCTCCGAAGTGGACTTGCCGGTCGATGTCGGCACGCCCGCGGGCGGCGCGAGCGGACCGGCAAGAGCCGCGGCGTGCACGCCCAGCGCGCACGCGAACACCATCGAAACGAACCGGCATGTGCGGTAGCGAGAATCCAACACGATCATCTCAAAGCTCCTCTGGAACTCGAACAGTCGATCGAGTTCATGCGACAAATCACAACGCGCCAGCTTGCCTTTGGGCCTTCGCTGACAACGCCGATGGGCGGACCTTCGACCGGATGTCGCCTCTGTCGGTCCGGCTTGCGAAGACGGAGAACAGCGGTGTGCTTCGCACGTGCCGAGTCGACGCAAACCCCCGAACCCCCCCGAACCCCCCAGTCCGACCGCGTACACCGGGTTCACACGATCAAAACGTGCACAGTTCAGTCGCGAACATTCGCGAACGGGTTTGTCGCGGTGACGATCTCCGATGGTGTCAGCAGCGGCGCCACGGCATTACCCGCCGCGATGTCGAAAGTTTGCGTTGAAGCCGCGGTGATCGTGTTGCGGATCAACACGCACGCGGTCGGTGCGCCCCAGTTCGGTGCCGGCTGGATGCGAATCCCCACGGGGCACTGGGAAATGGCGTTGTCGGCGATGGTCGTACGCCCCTGCGCGCCGGTGTTTGCCAGCACGCCCACCGCGCACGAGCGCAGGCTGCAGCCGGTGATGCGTCCGCCGTCTTTGAAGCGGATGCCCGCGGTTGTGCACTGCGCCACGACGCAGTCGCGGACGATGCTTGCCCCGGTCACATCGATACCGGCTTGGCAGTTCGAAACCACGCACGACTCGATGACGCTGTGGTTGTACGCGTTGATCCCGGTGGTCGCGTTGGTCACCGTGCAGGAGCGGACGACGCTGCCGTGACCGGCGTCGATGCCTTGGAACGTGCCGACGACGGTGCAGTGCTCGATCACGCAGTTGGTGCAGTGCCCGATGCCCACCTCGCCCGTGCTGGCCGTGGTGCGGATATTGCGGAACGTGCAGGCGAAGAAGTTCCCCTCCAGTCCGCCGGCGGAGTGGTCCATGATCGCAAGATTCTCAAACGTGCACTGCTCCCATCGCAGCGGGCTGGTGGCGTAACCGAAGCCGCGGATGGTGCCGTTGCGGACGCTGATCGCCTTGCGCGTCGAGGTGGTATCAAGCCCTTCGCCCAGCGCGTTGGGCCCCGTGCACCGGATCTGAAACCCGTTCAGGTCGAGCGTCACGTGGTCCGCGTTGATCTGGATCCCCGACTTGTTCGCCTCCGCGACCACGTCCGCCGTGAGGTAGTAACTCCCGGGCGAAGCGATCACGTACCGCGCCATCGTGCTGCCGGGCGTGGTTGAATCGTTCACCGGTGTCCGCGGCTCGATCTCCCCGAGCGTTCGACCCGACGATGCCACCGCGCCACCCGGCGGCGTCAGCGGCCCGCCCAACGCCAACGACACTCCAGACAGCATCACCACGCACGCGAGAACGATCGGCGAAGAACACACATCACCGACCAATCGACACACCATGTTCATCGTGAA
The DNA here is from genome assembly GCA_016741915.1 of Phycisphaerales bacterium. Lineage (GTDB taxonomy): Bacteria > Planctomycetota > Phycisphaerae > Phycisphaerales > UBA1924 > JACVCS01. The sequence continues at coordinate 18,431 of JACVCS010000024.1, forward strand.
GCTCCGGTCATCCACCAGGCGAATCGACACGCCGACCGCCTGCCGCAGACCCGTATGTGCCCACGGGTGCGGCTTCTTGCCCGATTCTCGGCCTTCGTGAAGAGGAAATGACCCGCTCATGCCCCGAACGAGTGTGGCACAACCACCGTTCGTCCTTACACTTCACCTGAACCGTCGTGCGCACCACCGATCGCTCGGCCACCCTCGGCGGGGGAAAGCCCACCCCCCGCTGAGACTCCGAGCAGAGAGAAGGCCCCGACCCGGCGAGCGTGCGCGATGTCGGTTTGGTTTCGTGATCGCGCTGAACAATGGATACACCCGCCCGACATGAAGTGACCCAGTTGCTCAACGCCGCCGCGGGTGGCGACTCGCGCGCGGCGGAGGAACTCCTCCCGCTGGTCTACCAGGAACTCCGCAAGCTCGCCCACGCGCGCATGGCCCATGAGCCCGCCGGTCAAACCCTTCAGCCCACCGCGCTGGTTCACGAGGCGTACCTCCGCCTGCTCGGGTCGGCCGACGTGAAGTGGGACGGACGCGGGCACTTCTTCGGCGCCGCCGCCCGCGCCATGCGACGAATCCTCGTCGAGCGGGCCCGCTCACGCAACCGCATCAAGCGCGGCGGCGACCGCAAGCGCGTGGAGTTCGGCGATCAGCTCGAAGTCGCCAGCGCCGACAGCGAGCAGTCCGACGAACAGCTCGTCGCCCTCGACTCGGTGCTCGAAAAGCTCGAGGCTTATGACCGGCGCAAGTGCGACGTGGTCATGCTGCGCTACTTCGCGGGGCTCTCGATCGAAGAGACGGCCGCGAGCTTGGGCCTCTCACCCGCGACGGTGAAGAACGAGTGGGCCTTCGCGCGCGCCTGGCTGCACCGAGAGATCGGCGCGCTCGGCAGCGAGGGCCAGGGCGGAGCCTCGCGGTGACCCCGGAACGCCAGCGACTGGTCGAGGAGATCTTCCTCAGCGCGTTGGAGGTCAAGCCCGACCAACGCCCGGCGCTGCTGAACGATCGCTGCGGATCAGACCTCTCACTCCGCGATGAGGTGCTGGGGCTCTTGAAATGCCACGACGGCCCGCCGGGCGTGCTCGATCAACCCGCGCCGGTGGGGCAGAGCCTGCTGATGGGTCTGCGCTCGCTGACCGAGACCGAGCCGGTGACGATCCCGCCGGGCGGGCGCATCGGGCACTACCGCATTACCGGTGTGCTGGGTGCCGGCGGCATGGGCGCGGTCTACATCGGTGAACAGGACCGCCCGCGCCGCACCGTGGCGCTGAAGGTCATCCGTCCCGGGTACGCCTCACGCCAACTGCTGCGCCGCATGGAGCACGAGGCCGACCTGCTCGGGCGACTGCAACACCCCGGCATCGCGCAGATCTACGAGGCCGGCACCGCGGACTACGGCAACGGCCCGCAGCCGTTCTTCGCGATGGAACTCGTCTCGGGCCCGCCCATCAACAAGTACAGCGACGAGCGCTCGCTGAGCACCGCCGATCGGTTGCGCCTGATGCTGCAGGTCTGCGCCGCGGTTGAGCACGCCCACCAGCGCGGGGTCATCCACCGCGACCTGAAGCCCGGCAACATCCTCGTTGACACGTCGGGCAACCCGAAGGTGCTGGACTTTGGCGTGGCCCGCGCCACCGATTCCGACCTGTACGCAACCACACTGCAGACCAGTGTCGGGCAGCTCGTCGGCACGCTGCCTTACATGAGCCCCGAGCAGGTCTCGGGCAAGCCCGATCAGATCGACACCCGCACCGACGTCTACGCGCTGGGCGTGGTGATGTACGAACTGCTGACCGGGAAACTGCCGCACGACCTTGCCGACCGGTCGATCCCCGAGGCGGCCCGCGTGATCCGCGACGAATCCCCCAGGCGCCTGAGCACCATCAACCGCCACCTCCGCGGCGACGTGGAAACCATCATCAACAAGGCGATGGAGAAAGACAAGGCCCGTCGCTACCAGTCCGCCGCGGCGCTCGCCGAGGACATCCGCCGATTCCTCGCGGGCGAGCCGATCGTCGCCAAGCGCGATTCGGCGTTTTATGTGCTGGGCAAGCAGATCCGCCGCCACCGCGTTGCCAGTCTTCTCGCCGTGTCGCTGCTGGTCGGCCTTGTCTGCTTCGCGGTCTACGCCTGGCAGCAGGCGCTGCAGTACCGCAACCTCGCCGACAGCGAGACGATGGCGAAGCAGGCGGAAAAGTCCGCCCGCGAGAGCGCCGAAACCCAGCGCCGCGAGGCCGACGAGCAGCGTCAACGCGTCGCCGAACTGAACACGCGGCTCACCGAGCGCCTCGACGCCAGCATCATCGAGCGAGGCCGACTTGAAGCCCTCGCCGGCAACGGCGCCATCGCCGAGAGCATGCTCTGGCCTCAACTCGCACGCAACCCCTCCTCGACGCAGGCCTGGTGGGCGCTGTGGGAGCTCTACTCGCGCTTCCCCTCGCGGTGGATGGTCAACGTGCAGCCCGGCCTGCTCGCGATGGACGTCAGCCCCTCGCAGAAGATCGCCGCGGTCGTCGGGCGTCGCGGCGAACTGGTCCTCTGCTCAACCGACGACGGCTCGATCATCACCACCAGCGAGGCCTACACCGTCAACAACCGCATCGTTCAGGGCTTCGCGGTGGTCTTCACCTCGCCCACCACCATCGCCTCTTCCTACGCCGACGGCACCGTCCTGCTGTGGGAAGTCGCCGGCAAGCGGCTCGTCCGCGCCGGGTCCATCAAGGCCAGCGACCGCGGGATCACCCATCTCGCGGTTTCACCCTCGGGCCGAACGCTCGCAACCAGCGGCCCGGACCTGCAAACCCGTTTGTGGAACCTCGACAGCGGCGCGATGATCGCCCAGTGGAACGCCCACCCGCTCCCCTTGTTCACCATGTGCTTCAGCCCCGACGGCAACACGCTCGCCACCGCCGCGGCGGATCAGACCTTCGCACTCTGGAAGACCACCGACGGCACGCTGATCAAGCGTTCCGAAGCCGTCGGACAGGCCGTCACGGTCCTGTGCTTCAGCCCCGACAGTTCGCAGATCGCCGTCACCGGTCAGGCCCGCATCGTGGACATCTTCCGCACCGCCGACCTCAAACTCATCACCTCGCACAAACTCTCCAAGGGTGACCCGCGGACGATGTTCTACTCCCCCGACGCCGCCCTGCTCTACGTCGGCAGCACCATGTCCCTCCGCGTGATCGATCTGCAATCGCCCGCAAACTCCCTCGACCGCGGCTTCGGCTACGCCCGCATCCTCCGCGTCGCCGCGGGCTCAAACCCGGGCGAGGTCGTTTCACTGCAAGACGACGGCAGCCTGCGACTCTGGAACACCGCCCTTTCGCACATCTCACTGGCAACCCCGCACACAAGCTGGGTCTTCGCCGTCGACATCAGCCCCGACGCACGCCGGGTGATGACCTCCAGCGGCGACGGGCGCGTCCTGCTGCACGACCACGCAGGTGCCGACCGCATCGCCACCTTCACGCTCCCGACTATTCCCGGACGCGCGCCCACACGCTCGCGAGCGTGCGCCTTCAGCCCCGACGGCGCACTCGCCGCCGCCGGGTTCGCCGACGGCTCCGTCCACCTGCTCAACCCCGTCAACCTCGAACAGATCGCCACACTCAGCGTCGAACGCGCCGGCGAGGTCTACGGCCTCGCCTTCAGCCCCGATTCGTCGATCCTCGCCTCCGTTCACTTCGACCGACGCATCCGCCTCTGGAACATCAAGACCCGCAAGCTCATCACCGAGCTCGCCGGCTTCGACGGCTACCCGCGCTCCGCCGCCTTCAGCCCCGACGGCAAGACGCTCTACACCGGCGGCAGCCGAAAGGGCATCGTCATCTACGACACCGCCAACTGGGAACGCACAGGCCTTCTGGAAACCTCCGCCGAGCCCTGGGCCGTGACGGTCAGCCCCGACGGCTCGATGGTCGCCGCCGGCACGTTCTCGGCGTTCGTTGAGATCTTCGACACCAAGACCCAGCAGCGTCGCGGCGGCCAGTCCGGGCACCAGATCGTCGTCGCGGGCCTCGCCTTCACGCGCGATTCATCCCTGCTGATCTCAGGAGGCGACGACGGCGGCGTCCGCGTCTGGGACCCAACCACCGGGACCTTGCTGCTGGGCTTTGATTTGGGCAAGGGTGAGGTCCCGTGCGTCGCCAACTCGCCCGACGGCCGAACAGTCTTCGCAGGCTGCCAGGCCGGCGCGCTGGCTCGCCTGAACCTGCGGGCCTACGACGCCTCGATCGCCGCCAACGCCGAACTCGCCATCCGCCGACACATCCCGGCACTCGAAGCCAACCCGATCGTGCGCCGACTGAAAGAGGATGCCGAGCGACCGACACTCCGTCTGCGCGAGAAGGAAACCGACCCGGATTCCAAGCCGGAGGGTCACGTCCGCGTGATTCCCAAGACGAACCCCGCCCCGACCCTGATTTGGCCTGGTTTGCGAAGCGAGTGACAGGGCCGAGCGGGAGCAAATAGTTTAATCATTGAACGATTCGGTGAAACACCGAGCGTTTGTAAACCCTTTGCGAGTGTGGATTGGGTGGGTGGAAGTGGTTGGCAGGGTGTGGATGGATTTTGTTTGGATGCAAAACCGGGTCTGCGGGCGGTTTGTCGGTTGACCGTCGATCGGCGGGGGGTATCATCCCCTCCCCTGCGGGCACTCCGCGGCGGGCTGTCATTGCGTTCGGAGTTCGCGGCGTGAAGGCCCCGCGAACACCCGGGCACCGCGGCAGGACAACGAGTTCACCGCCGCTGTAGCTCAGTGGTAGAGCGCATCCTTGGTAAGGCTGAGGTCATGGGTTCAAATCCCATCAGCGGCTTTCCCTGGTTCGTCGAAGGCAGGACGTCTTCGGCAAAGCAGGTCGTCTTCGCGAATCCCGTAGCGGGCACGGTTCAGGAACGCCGTACCGCATCTGAACCGCTTTTTCGGAGTTTTTCTCATGGCCAAGGGCACATTCACGCGTACCAAGCCGCACGTCAACGTTGGCACCATCGGTCACATCGACCACGGCAAGTCGACCCTCACCGCCGCCCTTTCGGCCCGCTCGGCCGTCAAGAACGGTCAGACCCCGAAGACCTACGCCGAAATCACCAAGGGTGGTACGGTCCGTGACGCGAACAAGACCGTGACGATCGCTTCGTCGCACACCGAGTACGAGACCAGCAAGCGTCACTACGCCCACGTCGACTGCCCGGGCCACGCCGACTTCGTCAAGAACATGATCACCGGCGCCGCCCAGATGGACGGCGCGATCCTGGTTGTCTCCGCCGCCGACGGCCCGATGCCCCAGACCCGCGAGCACGTGCTGCTCGCCCGTCAGGTCGGTGTGCCGTACATCGTCGTCTTCCTGAACAAGGTCGACCTCGTTGACGACCCCGAGCTGCTCGAGCTCGTCGAGGCCGAGATCCGCGACCTGCTGAACAAGTACAGCTTCCCGGGCGACAAGACCCCGATCATCCGTGGTCAGAGCAAGCTGGCGCTGGAGAACCCCAAGGACGACAAGGCCTGCAAGCCGATCGACGATCTCTTCGACGCGATCGACAGCTGGATCCCCGAGCCCACCCGCGAGGTCGACAAGCCCTTCCTCATGGCCGTGGAAGACGTCTTCTCGATCAAGGGTCGTGGTACGGTCGCCACCGGTCGTATCGACCGCGGCGTGGTGAAGGTCGGTGACGCGGTTGAGATCGTCGGCCTCCGCAAGGAGAGCAAGGCCTCGACCATCACCGGCGTGGAAATGTTCCAGAAGACCCTCGACAGCGGCCAGGCCGGCGACAACGTCGGTGCGCTGCTCCGCGGCGTCGAAAAGGACGACATCGAGCGTGGGCAGGTCATCTGCAAGCCCGGCTCGATCAAGTGCTACACGAAGTTCAAGGGCGAGGTCTACGTCCTGTCGAAGGACGAAGGCGGCCGCACCACCCCGTTCTTCAGCGGGTACAAGCCCCAGTTCTACTTCCGCACCACCGACGTCACGGGCTCGGTCAAGCTCCCCGCGGGCGTTGAGATGTGCATGCCCGGCGACAACGTGACCCTCGAGGTCGACCTGGGCGACAAGCCCGTCGCCATGGAGAAGGGTCTCCGCTTCGCCGTCCGCGAAGGCGGCCGCACCGTCGGTTCGGGCGTCGTCACCGAGATCATCGGCTGAGATCCCGCTTGTTGGTTTGAGTTGAGATTCAATCAGTAGGCACGCCGATCGGCGGGATGGACGGGCAAAGGCCCCGAAGACCGCGACCTGAGATCGAAACCTACGATCAAGCATTTCACCGGCCCGTCGGGTATCCCCCGACGGGCCGGCTTTTCGGAACGGTTGTCTCGCTTTTTCAGTCCCTTTTCCGCCGACGGTGCCCGCGTCCAGACAGGAACGCACACACCACGGCTCGATCGAGAGGTTTATCATGGCGAAAGGCAAGTCCCAGGCTCGTGAGTTCGTTTGGCTCCAGTGCTCCGAGACCGGCGATCTGAACTACCGCACCGAGATCAACGTCAAGGGCGGCATCGCCGAGAAGCTCAAGGAAGGCTTCAAGAAGTACTCCCCGCGTCTGCGCAAGCACACGCTGCACAAGATCAAGCGGAAGTAATCCGAAGGCACCTTGGGATCAAGGGACCAAGGCATCGAGTGAGGAACGCGTTCCCTCTGCTCGATCCCCAGGTCCCTCGATCCCTCGATCCCTCGGCTTTCCACACGCCGGTAGCTCAACTGGTAGAGCAGCGGATTCCAAATCCGCAGGTTGCGGGTTCAAGTCCCTCCCGGCGTGCTTCGGTTTCTTCGTTCGGCTCGGTTGATCGGCCAACCGCCGCTCAACCGAACGAACACGTCTTTCGGCCCTCGGTCCGTGGTACGTTGGTTCAGAGACCTTCGCACCGGGGCGATTCGCGGGTGAAAGACGACTCTTTCCGCGGCCTTCACGCCGCCGTTCGTTTCTTTCTCACCTTGCTGGTCCCGCACCGATCCGCTCGCCCAAACACCTCGGCAGCACACCACCATGGCATTCTCGATCTACAAGTCCGGTCAGGGTTACTGGGTCCGCGTCATGACCGCGACGCTCATCGGTGTCGCGTCCATCGCCTTCGCGGCGTGGGGCGCTTCACAGGCCAAGGCCATCGTCGCGCAGCTTCCCAAGACCGCCGCCGTGCTCGACGTCAAGGGCGCCAAGATGGACGTGCCCGGCAACACCGGCGTCACGCTCATGGGCCCCGTGGGGACCGACGGCGTCCGCCCCGAGATCGGCACCGCCGTCATGATCGAGCCCCTGGCGAAGGGCGCAACCAGCGACACCCCCGGGCGCACCCGCATCGAGAAGATGGTCCTCAGCGAGGGCAAGAACATCACCATGCTCGAAGCCCTCCGCGACGCGAGCGGGGCGGAGTTCGCGCTCGTCACCGGTCGCTCGGCCCAGCCCCCGGTTCAGGAAGCTATCGTCAGCGCTATCGTCGCGGCCGTCTTCATCATCTTCGGCACGATCCTTGCGTACTGGCTCACCGCCATGCGCCCGCGCACGGTGGACTTCCTGATCTCCACCGACTTCGAGATGAAGCGTGTGAACTGGTCCACCCGGCGTGAGATCGTTGGGTCCACCATCGTGGTGATCTGCGCGTGCTTCTTCCTCGCGGGCGTGCTCTTCCTCTTCGACATCACGCTGCAGACGGTCTTCCGTTCGATCAACCTGCTGCAGCTCGGTTGAGCGGCGGGGATTTCGACGTTGCCCGTTGACGGTTTGCATCCGAACGAAACAGACTTTTTCCTGACTTTCAGACCCTGATTTTCACCCACCTTCGGCGAGCCGACCATGTCGAACCAGAACGAGAAGCACGACGAAACCGCCACGACGACCGCCGCCGCCGCACCATCCGGGGATAAGCCCCTGACCGCGGCCGAGTCGATCGCCGCCAACGCGTACATCTCATCCGCGGAGCCCATGACGCGCTCGGGGATGAACTGGTTCGTCCTCCGCGTGGCGAGCAACAAGGAAACCTCCGTTCGCGACACGCTGCTGCGCAAGGTGCAGATCGAGCACATGACGCACCTGGTCGGGCGCATCCTTGTCCCCACCGAGAAGAAGAAGACCATCAAGGGCGGCAAGCAGAAGGTCACCGAAGAGAAGCTCTACCCCGGGTACGTCTTCGTCGAAATGAAGCTCGAAGACGACGGGCGCATCCCGCAGGACGTCTTCTTCCTGATCAAGGAAACCACGGGCGTGGGCGACTTCGTCGGCACCAAGGGCCGCCCGACCCCGATGAAGCAGCACGAGATCGAGAAGATGCAGTTGGCCTCGATGAAGGTCGAGGACATGCCGCAGATCAAGCTGGTCTTCGAGAAGGGCGAGGCCGTCACGATCAAGGAAGGCCCGTTCCAGGGTTACGAAGGCACGGTGGACGAACTGCTCCCCGAGAAGGGCCTGGTCCGCGTGCTGGTGACGATCTTCGGTCGTCAGGCGCCGGTGGAACTGGAAGAGTGGCAGATCGCCAAGGCCGACGAGATGGTCTGAGGCCTTCGGCACGGAATCACATCAACGCACGTTTCACGGCACGGCTCTTCGGAGCCGTGCTGTCGTTTTGCCGTGTTCTTCCTTGCTCGCGCGTGTCAGAACGTCAGGGCGTTGGCGCTCATCGACGACGTGCGTTCCGTCCAGCGCCGGCGCAGTTCCGCGGTGAGCTTTGCGTGGGCGCGTTCCGCGCGCGTGCGGATCGCTCCGTCGTCGCGGGCTTCGCTTACCAGGACCAGGTCGACCGCGTTGATCATCTCGGTGATGCCATCGGCGCTGTACGCCGCGGCGCGTTCGCACGCCCAGAGCCCCGCGTGGATCTCGCGGGTGTGCTGCGAGGCGAGCAGTTGCAGGATCGTCTCACGCCCTGTTGCGTGCAGGGCGTGATCCTGTCGAGCGTGACCGACGATGAGCAGGCCCAAGGCCGCGGCCGATCGTGCACGATGATTTGTCTCACGGTGGCAGACTTCGCGCAGGGCCGCTGTCAGTTCGTCGTGACCGGCGAGTGGCTCGCGCCGGGCGAGGCGTGTGATGGACTCGATCGCGGAAGCACGCACGCGGGCCTCTGGGTCGCGCGTGGCGAGGTCGATCAGAACGCGGCGTTGCAGATCGGTATCGAGTGCGGAGCCGATGAGTCGTCCGGCTGCGCCCGCGGCCGCGGCGCGCGGGCGGCTTGTCCGCTCCAAGGCCGCCTCACTGGGCTCATCAACCACGCCGCGAAGGAACGAGAGCAGTTCGCTGGCGTGCCTGATCACCCGGCCGGTGCGTACGGCCTCGACGATCCGGGCGGTGTCGGTCTGCGGCTCGCCGATGATCAGCCGCTCGATGGACTCCGCTCCCGCGGTCGATGCGCCCGCGGCGGAGCGTTTACGCATTCGACGCTCGAGCAGCGGGTCGCTCGGGGCGCTGGCCAACCTCAGCAACACGGCGCGGGCCAGATCGCGCTCGCTCGGGCTGGCGCTGCGGAGCAGCGTTATCGCCAGCGCGGTGCGCTGATCGCTGGGGAGAGATTCGCTTCGCACGGTGGCGAGGAGGGCCAGCGAAGCGTGCCGCCCGACGCGCGGGTGCGGATCGAAGACAAAGTCGCGCACGCACGTTGGTTCGGGCGCGGTGCGTGTGCACGCGGTGCAGGCGACAAGACGGACGAGGGCGTTGGCGTCGGTAAGACGCTGCGCGAGGGCCTCGTCGCGGAGTTGCGTGCTCGCGATGAAGCCGCTGCGTTGTACCCAGCGGACCGCGCCGATGCGGCTCTGCGGCGGCAGTTGATCGATGACCGCCAGATCGCGCTCATGGGCCGAGACGCGCTGGGCCTGCGCGGCGGTGGTTCGCTGCGTGCTCGCGCCGGTGGACCCGGCGGCTTCGCTGCGCGTCAGCGCCGCACGGCGCGGGTTGAGCAGAAGGAACGAGCGGTCCATACGCCACGCGACCGAATCGCCCGGCAGCGGCGCACGGAGTCGTTCGGCGCACGCGCCGCTGAGCGTCGGTTCGACGATGAGCCTCCACGCGGCGGCGCCCACGACGGGCTCGCCCCCGCGACGCAGGATGCCGCGGAGCATCATCACCGCGGGGTGGTCGGGCTCGCTGAGCCACGACATGCTGGGGCGTACGGCACGCCAAGCCGCGGGCTGAAGGGCGGCCATGCGTACCAGGGCGCTGATCACCCCGGCGCAGCGGTGCACGTCCGCGGCCTCGGCCGACCGCGCGAGCGCCGCCACGACGAGTTGACGACCACGGTCATCAAGATGAACGCAGCGCGAGAGCGTATCGAGCGTTGCTTCCGCGCTGCGACGGTCGGTTTCGCTTGAGGTCGGATCGCGAAGAATCTCCGCGACCGCGTCCGCCAGTTCCGAGATCGGTCGATCGCCAACCGCGAGCAACGCCCCGGCCCGCAGGTGCGCCGGGCCGAATCGAACCGCTCGCTCAACCGCCGCGCGGATATGTTCACCCCCAAGCGACCAGGCCATCGACCGGGCGTCGTCGGACATGACCCCCCAGCGGGCGACAATGCGGGGCAGCGACGCCGGCTCCTTCTGGCGCTGCAAAAACGCCAGTTGCACGCCCAGAATGCTCGGCGGTTGACGCTCGCCAGCAAGCTGATCGATCAGCCCCGCGTCGATCTCACGCGAGGGTTGCTCCGGCGTTGTGGGTGGATTTTCAGCCTGAGAGGCGGGTTTTGTCGCTTCGCCCGTCATCCGGGTCTGCCCGGGGGGTTCGTGACCCGGCGGCGTGGGCGGTGCGTCGGCACCGTCTGGACGCAACCGCGATGTCGGGCGAGCGAAAAGTCTCATGCGGAGCGCATTATCGGCCCGACAGTGTGGTTGGCTGAAGAGTCCGCGGCGCGTGGCCGTGGGTCGATGCGGAACTGAAGAGGCAAAGTTTGCGCGAGAGGGGCGGTTCGGAGCCGCTAGATCTTGTGCACCACAACCGACAGATCGCTAGGGAATGTGAAGTTGGGGGTTGTAGCAGGTGTGCAGCCGTGCTAGGGTCATTCCCGATGTTTGGAATTCCTCCAGACATTGCCGGGTCCCTCCCGTAGCATGGGCCCGACTGATCATGGACGGTCAGACTCCTGCCCGGTGCGTGGAAAAGGGGAACCCCCCGGTTTCTCAAACGCAGCCGCGGCGTGCAGAGCACTTCCCATGAACGCGACGACCAAAGTTCAATCACCGGCCGTGCACAACCTGTTCCTGTATCGCAAGGCGTTGCATCCGGAGTTGTTCCAGATGAAGGCCCGTCGGGCGATCTCGCACGGGACGTACGATTTCGAGGCGTGGCTGATGAACGGTTCGCACATGCTGCGGTTCCAGCATCGGGCCTTCTGTCTCAGCGAGCTGCTCTCCGAAAAGGACAGCGGGCTGCCCACCGCAGGGGCGGTTGCGAGTTTCCCGTGTCTGGGTGAAAAGGACTACGAGCATCCATTCGCCTCCGAGCACGTGCACTACATCACCACGATGCAGACCGAGACGCTCAGCGAGAACCTGTATCGCAGCACGTACCAGGAGATGCTCGCCTTTGCGGGTGAGACCAACGCGCTGGTGGTGAAGTGGAGCGATGCACCGGCGGGGGCGATGAGCGTGGGGGCCGGGGTGGGGGCGCATCAGAACGGGCACGGGGCGCACAACGGGCACTCGGCAACACACGGCGGCGGCGGGGCGTCACCGGCGGGTCGGAACCTCTCGATCCTGGATATTCAGCGCTTCAGCAAAGAAGTCCACGCACAGAGCTACCACCTGTTCGCTTCGTCGGGGTTGGTGCTGCGGACGCAGACGATCTTTGAGCATAAGTAGGCACTGGGCATTAGGCACTGGGCATCAGGCACAAGGCACTGGGCACTCGGCACTCGGCATTGGGCACTGGGGATCGTCGGGGTGTTTGATTGATTTCGGGTCAGTTGTTGCCGCCGGCGTTGGTTGCGCCGGGGGCGTTGTAGCTGGTTGAGAAGGCTTCGACGGTGTTGTCTCGGTAAAAGCCCAGGCCCGCGATGAAGATGCCGGTGGCGGTGACGTTGGTGGCGCTGGTGACGGTGCATCGGCTGATGATGTTCCCCGTTGCGGTGGCGGTGTTCAGCGAGATGCCGCGGAGCAGTGGGGTTCCGGTGCCGTTGTAGATGATCTGGGACACGAAGCAATCTTCGATCAGCGTTGCTGCGGAGCTGACGCTGATCCCGGTGATGGCGAGGTTGACGTCGGTGGCGGTGGTTGTTGAACCGGTATCGATCACGCGGCAGCGGCGCATGGTGCATGACCTTGCGTTTGAGCTGTTCAGCGCGATGCCGTTGAGCTTGCCGCCGACGAGGGTGAGGTCCTCAAAGACGACGTTGTTCACGGCTTGGGATGTGCCCAGGCAGGTGCCCCCGCCGATGATGCGTCCGTTTCGGATCACGACGTTGCTGGCGGCGGTGGTGAAACCGATGGCATAGGCGCTGGTGTTCGTTGATCGCACGGTCATGCCGTTGAGATCGATCGTGACGTTGTCGGAGGCGATGATGATCGGGCTTCCGTTGGTTGTCAGATCGGTGGTGAGCAGGTACGACCCGGGCTGAGAGATGGTGGTTGCGGCGGTGATTCGGATTCGGCCGTCGTCGGGGGTGGTGACCTTGGTGTAGATCTCGTCGAGGGTTCGCCCGGTGGACGACACCGCGCCGCCGGGCGGGGTGAGCGGGCCGGCGAGCACGATCGAAACGAACGCTGTCACGGCGCAGGCGACGACGATGGCGGTTCGGCGGGTCTTCATCGGAACGGGCTCCTGGCGACAGATCATGCTGAGAGGTCGTCGGCGGACAAACACAAGACTACACGCGCGCTGCGAGGTGTGCAGGCGGTTTTGTGCGGCCGCGCGTTCTTCGGGTGCGCGGGCGTTTGCCCAGTTTCACAGTTTGAATGTCCGGAAGGCTGGTTACTCGCGTTGCACGCTGGCGATGGTCAGGTCGTCGGAGAGGTCGATCTGGCCCGGGTCGATGCCGCCGCCGGCGAAGCGGCGCACGGCGCTCAAGAGCAGTTCGACGTCTTGTTCGATGGAGTGGCTCGGCGTGCTCCAGCCGGTCCCGTTGCGATCTGTTGCTTCTCGAGGGTGTTCTGATAAATGTCGACGACAGCCTGAACGGTGGTGCGCGAGACCATGGCGGCGTAGCGGATTGCCCGTAAAAGCCGCTGCAGGTCGCCGCGCTCGCTCAGCCCCTTGTCGGCGAATGACTTGTCGGGGAGTTTCTCAATCGCATCTTTGGTGAGTCTGTACACGGGCATGACCGAAATAATACTTCACAAAGCGACGTGCTGCCTCTTCGCGACACCTCCGCGCAACACACCAATCTTTGCCCCGACCCGGGGTTGAGCCGCAATGCCATCGGCTTTCAACGGATTCTGCGGTGATACTGCGATCCGCCTCCGCGCTCGCTTGTGGCACAGACCTTGCCGCGTCGGGTCGAGAAGCACAACGCCGTCTTCCTTACGGTTACTCCGGCCACACGCCCCTTTGAACTGACGCGAGCGTGGTGGACGTCGGTAGTGCTACACGTTTCGGGCGATCCTTTGGTCCCCACAACCAGAGCAGGGCGCATCGGTCATCGACAAGTCGTCCAGCGGTTCTTAGTACGTTCTGAAAGTGCACGCGATTCTCCTCCGGCGAAGAAGAGTGGAACGTCAGAGCATCGACATACATCCAAGCAACGTGAGACATCCACGCCTTAAGATGCATTTCGCTCTCGGGCGGCACTTCTTCCCACATCCTCCATTTCGTCTCGAGAGCCGCTCCTGTTTCTGGATCGAGCGTTACTTCACCGCACGCGTTGATATAGGGCTCTGATGAGGTACCGATGTGGTATGGCGTTTCACCGACACGCCACTCGATGTATTGCATGCATTGGGGGTCTTCTCCGAAGCGTCGGATCGTCGCTGCCGCGGATTCGCCGAACTCGGAGTTGACGAGATGCCGTACTTCTTCGAACTCAATGCGACGTACGTGCGTCAGAAGGAGGATAACCGTGGGAAATCCGCTTTCGCTCTCCATGCTCATATCCTCATGTGCGAAGCACTGCAATCCATCGATGTATTCGGATTGACTCGATTTTCGAGCATGCGGCACTCACCGAAAATCATGCAAATGATTGTGTTTGTCGATCGTTGCAAGAATCGTTGGGATTTGCATGCAGAAGCGCACATTGCAGATAATACGTGTGAGGCGCTGTGAGTGGAGCCGTAGCTCGTGAACGCGATGGCTCTGTGCCATGTCCGTATGTCAAGTCGAACGGTGTGCGTGGGTTCGGACTTCTCCGTTGTCATCGCTACTCGCGTTGCACGCTGGCGATGGTCAGGTCGTCGGAGAGGTCGATCTGGCCCGGGTCGATGCCGCCGCCGGCGAAGCGGCGCACGGCGCTCAAGAGCAGTTCGACGTCTTGTTCGATGGAGCGGCTCGGGGCGAGGGATTCGAGGACTCTTCGGCGGCCGAACTCGTCGTGCGGGTCGATTGTCGAGCCCGTGCCGGGCGAGGGCGTGGGGGGGAGTGGCGTCGAGGGCGGGGGGCCGACCTTGCTGGAATCGGGGGTGCGGGTTTGGCGTTGCTCGGTGACGCCGTCGGAGAAGACGATGAGGCGCGAGCCGCGGGAGAGGATGAGTTCGGCGGGCTGGTAGGGGATGGAGGGTTCAACGCGGAGGGGGAGGCCCTGACCGGCGTCGGTTTCGACGGCGGGCTGACGGAGTTCGCCCGTGCTTTCGCGGACGACCCAATAGCCGTGCCCGGCGTCGACGTAGGTGAGCACGCCGGTGTGCACGTCGAGCAATGCGGCGAACATGGAGACGAAGGCGTTGTCGGGCATCTTGCTGGCGAGGTGGCGGTTGAGTGCGTTGAGGGAGAGGGCCAGGTCGGCGGTGTTGTGCAGGGCGGCGGTGAGGTAGCTCTGGGTCATCGCGCCCATCATCGCGGCGGGGACGCCCTTGCCCGAGACATCGCCCATGAACAGGGCGACGCGGCGGTCGTCGAGCGGGAAGATCTCGAACAGGTCGCCCGCGACGTAGCGCCCGGGCTCGACGTGCAGGCAGTACGCGGCGCTCAGCACGCGCCCGCGCGTGGGGGGCAGGATCGTCTGCTGGATCTGCAGCGCGGTGGACATCTGCTCGGTCATGACGGCGCGCTGGACTTCCAGCTCGCTCTTGCGCATCGATGAGAGCGTCAGGGCGCAGACATCCGCGACGGCCTGGCAGAACGCCGCCGCGTCGTCCTGGATGCGCATGTGCCCTTCGCGACAGTCGAGGTAGAGCGCGTGGGTCATCACGCCGTTCTGCATCACCGGCACGCACATGCACGTCTGCACGCCCACCAGCGAGTGCGTGTGCGCCAGCGAGTCCGTTCCGCGGCGGAGTTTCACCGCCTGCCCGCCTGAGGCGGCGCGGATCAGGCTGCGCGAGAAGACGATCGTGTCGGTGCGGTGACTGTCGGAGAGCACCTCGAGCACGTGGATCTCGTTGTGCGGCAGGTCAGGACGCACGAAGGCAACAACCGAAAAGCCGGTGGCTTCTTTCAGCGTCTGCACGACGACGCTGGCGAGTTCCAACTCGGTGCGCACGGTCTGCGTGCGTTTGGCAACGTCGAGGAGGAGTTCGAGGCGTCGGCGGTGGATGGTCTCGCGCGGGGCGTCGCCGAGGGTGAAGAGACTCTCGTGCGAAGGTGAGACGTCTTGCAGCGGCGCCACCGCGCCGGTGACGGCCCGCGCGTCGGCGATGGAGGAGACGAGGCGGAGCGTCCACGGGCCGATCTTGAGTTGATCGCCGGGGGAGAGCGGGGCGTCTTCGTTCTCGTTGAGGCGGACGTTGTTGATGTGGGTGCCGTGGCGGCTGGTCAGATCGCGGACAGTGACCCGGCCGGCGGGGTCGATCTGGAACCGGCAGTGCTCGCGTGAGATGCTCAGTTCGTGCTCGGGGGTTTTCAGTTCGCACTTCACGGAGCGCCCGAGGACGGCGGTGCCCGGGTTGGGAAGCGTGAAGGGATCCAGCCGCGGACCTTCGATGACCTCAAGGCGGAGCGTCGAAGTTGAGCCGCCGGCGCGGTGGGTGCGATTGATGAAGCCCGCGGGTTCGGCTTCGTTGAGCGGGTTGTTCTCCGACGCGGGCATAGAGATCAAGATACACCATCCTCGGGCGTTTGGACGGGTGCCTCGCGTGGGAAATCGTGCGTTGCCTCGGAAAACGTGGGTGCGTTATTCACCCGGGATGAACGAGATCGCCCCGTCCCAGGGGCTGCTGGCGGAGGCGTAGCGCTTGCGGGGGATGCGCCCGCCCAGGCGGCTGAGGTGCCCGCACTCGCAGGCGAGTTTCATCGCGCGGGCCATGATCACGGGGTCTTTGGCGTGTGCTACGGCGGTGTTCAAGAGCACGCCGTCGGCGCCGAGTTCCATCGCCACGGCGACATCGCTGGCGCTCCCCACGCCCGCATCGACGATGACGGGGTAGGTTGGGTCACCCTGCTTGAGCAGTTCCAGACAGAGGGAGATGTTCAGCGGGTTCTGAACGCCCTGACCCGAGCCGATGGGTGAACCGGCGGGCATGACGCTGGTGGCGCCGGCTTCCTTCAAGCGCAGGGCCGCGATCGGGTCGTCGCTGGTGTAACAGAGCACCTGGAACCCGTCCTTGACCAGTTCCTTGCAGGCTTCAAGCGTGCCGGCGGGGTCGGGCAGAAGGGTCTTCTTATCGCCCAGCACTTCGAGCTTTACCCACCCAGCGCCGGGGTTGTTGAGTTGTTCGAGAAGCTCGCGACCCAGGCGGGCCACACGCACGGCATCTTCAGCGCTGAAGCACCCCG
Source organism: Phycisphaerales bacterium (assembly GCA_016741915.1). Classification (GTDB taxonomy): domain Bacteria; phylum Planctomycetota; class Phycisphaerae; order Phycisphaerales; family UBA1924; genus JACVCS01. Next base: position 35,198 of record JACVCS010000024.1, read on the forward strand.
CGGTGTTGGGCAGGATCGTGTAGCGTGAAACGTCGAGCGCATCGAGCAGCGACTGGCCTTGGGCGTTGAAGAGTCGCTCACGACGGACAGCGACGGTGACGACCTGACAGCCGCTGGCATCGAGGGCGCGGTTCATCGCGTCGAAGGTGTGGTACTTGCCGGTGCCGAGGATCAGTCGGCTGGTGAAGCGCTTGCCGCCGATGGTGAGGGTGTCGGTGGTGGCGACGGTGGACTTGGCCTCGGTGATGTGACCGGCGGCAGAGTTGGTGTTCGTGTTGGTGGAGGTGTGGGGAGTGGTGGGGGTCATGGGCGTTCTCGGTCGAGTTGGTGGAGGTTGTTGGGGTGTGGGTGATGGGTTGAGGTGGGAAGGCTGTTAGCCGCCGCCGACGAGGGTCACGATCTCGATGGTGTCGCCGGGTTTAAGGGTGGTTGTGGCGTGGTCGGCCTTGCGGACAAGCCGACGGTTAATCTCGACTGCGGCGGCGGCGCTCGCGAGGTTGAGCAGTTCGAGCAAACCCCGAACGCTGGTCCCTTCGGGGATTTCGCGATTGTCGCCGTTGACTGTGACGATCATCAGGAAGGGTAGGGGGATGCGGGTACACTATTCTGAGGTAGGGGGTGGGGGGTTGCGGGGTGGGCTGAAGTGGGTTTCTCGTGGTGAGCCAGGGATGGGAGCCGCGGATGATGAAGAAGCAATCAGAAGCCGAACGTGGAGTGGATGCATGGAATGCGGTTTCGGTCGTGGTGCCGATCGGTGGCGATGAGGTTCCGCCGCCCCCGCCGCCGGCACCCGTTCCGCCCGCTGCGCCCGCACCGGAGGCTCAGAAGGAGCAAACCGGGGGCGGTGGTCGCACGGCCGTCGCGGAGGCGCCGAAGCCCGCGAAGCCGAACGCGCCGGTGGATCAGTTGCCGCCGTTTAAGGTGCTGCTGCACAACGACGACGTGAACTCGGTTGAGCACGTGGTGATTTCCCTGATCGAGCTGTTCTCGATGAACCAGCGGAAGGCGGAGGACGTGACGATCGAGGCGCACGAGAGCGGACTGGCGCTGGTGATGGTCACGCACAAGGAGCGTGCGGAGCTTGCGCAGGAGCAACTGCGGAGCAAGGGCCTGACGGCGACGATCGAACCGGCGTGAAGTGCGTGAGGTTGGGCGGCGGCGGCGGTGTGGTCTTGATGAACGACCGGCGCACGAAAGAGCGCGGGTTTTGCGGGTTTGCGAGGCTGTTGGCCGATATCCTGCGTGCTGATGGGCTCGATGCTTCGACCTGGACATGTGATTGTGATCTCCACCCTGGGGCTGTTGGTCCTGGGCGTGGTGATGGTCAACTCCGCCGGGATGAGCATCGATCCGAAGTCCCCCGTGACCATCGAGAGCATCCTGCTGTCGCGCGCGACGGTCTATATGGCCCTGGCGATGCTCGCGCTCGGGCTGGCGGCGTTGCTCCCCGTGTGGCGCTTCATGCCCGGGGTGGCGTGGAGCAGACCGGTCGGGCCTTCGCTGACGCTGGATGAAGATCCCGAGAGCCGGTGCGTCTACAAGCCCCTGGCCCGCTTCGGCGGCTGGAGCCTCTGGCCCCTGTGGGTCAGCGGCGCGGTGCTGATGGCGGTGGTGATGCTGGTCTATATCCCGGGTTTGAGCCGCGAACGCAACGGCAGCCACCGCTGGCTGAATCTCCGCCTGCCGGGGCTGAACGACCTTTCGGTTCAGCCCAGCGAGATCGCCAAGTGGGCGCTCATCGGGGTGATGGCCTGGTACGCCTGGAAGCTCGGCACCAAGATGCGGAGTTTCTTCTTCGGGCTCGTCCCGGGGCTGGCGCTGGTGGGCGCGGTGGCGGGGGTGGTGGTGATCGAGGACCTGGGGACGGGCGTGCTGATTGCGCTCGTGGCGTCGATCATCCTGCTGGTGGGCGGGGCGCGGTGGTGGCAGTTCCTGCTCTTCGTGCCGCCGGCGGCGGGGGCGTTCTGGTACGCCGTGCACGCGAATCCGTACCGCCTGACCCGGATTGTCAGCTTCCTGAACCCTTACGAAGACCCGCAGGGGAAGGGCTATCACCAGATCCAGTCGATGATCGCGGTAGCCAACGGCAAGGTCTGGGGGCGCGGGCTTGGGTTCTCCGTCAGTAAGTTCGAGTACCTCCCCGAAGACACCACCGACTTCGTCTTCGGCATCATTTGCGAGGAGCTGGGCCTGGCCGGCGCGGGGCTCGTCATCGCCCTCTACCTGGCGCTGATCTGGGCGGGGTTCATCATCGTCGCCCGCCAGCGGCACAAGGTCCTCCGCCTCATCGGCACGGGCATCATCTCGACCGTCGCGATCCAGGCGGTGATCAACCTCATGGTCGTCACGGGGATGGCCCCGACGAAGGGGATCGCGCTGCCGCTGATCTCCTCGGGCGGAACCGGGTGGATTCTCACGGCCGGTTGCTTGGGCCTGCTGGTGAACATGGACCGCTTTGCGCTGAGGTTCGCCGGGAGCGAAGTCAACGAACCGATCGACGGCACCGGCGAGGCGGGCGGCTCCGTCGCGCCCACACACGAGGCGAACCGAACCGTCGATGAGGGTCGTCAAGACGAGATCCAACCGGGCGGAACACCCCATGCTGCCGTCGCGGTGGTGGGGTAAATCCCGTGTAGAACGAGGATCCGAGGTGGGCGGGGAAGAGCGAAAAATCAGGGTTTGTTGGGCGATTGGTCGATGACCACGGGGATCGGTCATCGCGGGCACTGCGCGCTCGGCCGACTCAACGATGTCCCTCCGCAGGCGCGACAAACTGGCTTTGGCGTTCTCGCCGGTGTTTCTGCGCCTGGCGCTCGGCGTCACGTTCCTGTGGGCGGGTGCGGGGAAGTTCCTCTCCGAGAAACGCTACACCCCCGAAGAGTGCGCCACGCTCGCGTCGATGGGCGTTTCGATCCCGCGGACAGCCTCAGCTCCGCAGGGCGTGACCAACCCGGGCACCAACCAGCCCCAGCCCACCAGTGCCCCCGGCACCAACCCCGCGCTCGCGCCGACGGTCCCGATCCCCGATCCGCCCCGCAGCAATCAACCCAAGAACCGTCAGAGCAAGCCCGACAAAGGTGAAGCCCCGATCCGCGACGTCGCCAGCGCGAGCGTTTCCGACAGCGAAGCGCCCATCGAGCGCTCGCTGATTGCCTATCAGCCCGACCAGCAGACCATCGGCCTTCCCGCGGCCGCCGCGATCACCGGCGCTCGCCAGCCCAACAAACCCAAGCCGACGGGCACACAGCCCTCAACACCGACCACACCTTCTCCCACCACCGGCGGCGGTTCGGGCTCAACCGCAACCCCGCCGCCCGCGCCGACGACCAGCTCCGCATCGAACGACTACCCCAACGGCGCGGTGATGCGGCGTTTGTATGACCTGGCTCTGACCATGAAACGCGCCGCCACGCCCGGTAGCGTGAAGGGCTCATCGGGCACATTCTGGCCCTCGTGGCTCTCGGGCGGATCATGGCCCGTGGTGCTCGCATGGGCGGCGGGTTTGACAGAACTCGTCGCCGGCGCGTTCGTGCTGCTGGGAATCTTCACCCGCTTCAGCGCCTTCGCCCTCGTCTGCGTCATGCTCACCGCGATGTGGCTCACCGAGCTGGGCCCAGCGATCCAGGCGGGCAAGACGTTCTTCTACCTCGTCCCCTCGCGTGAGGAAGGCGAGTTCTTCTCCGTCGTCGTCTGGCAGCGCTGGATGTGGCAGTTCGCGCTGATCTGCTCCGCCGCGGCGCTCGTGCTGCTCGGGCCCGGGCCGCTGAGCATCGACCACGGCGTCTTCACGCCCGGCGAAGGCGAAGGTGGTGGCGGGGGCGGCGGTGGTGGTGGCTCCGGTGGGGGCGCGGGCGGCAAGGGCGGCGGCAAAGACGCCTGATTTCCCGAGCAAAGACCAACTTCTCCCCCCGTGCTGACCGATCTGTTCTGCAGCGATGCCCGAGTTGGCGATCCCCTGCGCTACCGTGTACGTACCGACCTTCCGTCGCTCAAACGTCTCGTCTGCTCCGTCGCGATTCATCATGCCCGAAAACCCGACGAGCCAACCCGCCTTGCCGCTGCACACGCCCCGCGTTGGGCTGAGTGTCGGCACGCGCTGGGTGATCTTCGCGGCGATCTCGCTGAGCACCCACGCGATCATCGCCGCGGCGTGCTTCTCGTCGTCACTGAATCATCCCAAGGGTGGCAGAATCGACGGCGGCTCCTCCGCGCCGGTCTTGCTGATGACCAGCGTTCCTCGCCCGCCGAGTATCGCGCCGAGTCCGCCGAGGGATGAAACCCCGCAGCAGGCGAACGAAGCGACTCCGCCGCAGGGACCGTCATCGCCAACCTCGCGCGTCAGCCCTGCTGACGAGCCGAAACTTACGAAGACATCGGGCGCGCGGAGCGGCGATGCCGGAGCACGCGGCTCGATCCAGCCGCGGGAGAGATTCAGCCTTGGGCTGGATGCGCCAACCGACGCGTCGTCACCGTCCGCCGCCACCTCGACAGGCCAGGTGAGTTTTCTGGGTCTGCAAGCCGAAGCGGAACTGGCCTCGTCGGTGGTCTACGTCGTGGATACCTCGGGCCCGATGGTCTCAAGCCTGCCCTGGGTGATGCAGGAGCTTCGCACGAGCGTCGAGGGGCTGATCGCCACGCAGCAGTTCAACGTGGTGTGCTTCAGCGAGCGCAGTGCCGCGGGCGGGGCGTCGGTGCGGACGCTGTTCAACCAGCCGCGGGACGCCACCGACGCGCGCAAGGACGATCTGGCGCGGTTCATGTCGAGCGTCGAGGCCGCGGGTCGATCGGTCCCGCTGGAAGGTCTGCGCACCGCGCTGTCGCAGCGCCCGCGCGTGATCTTCCTGCTCTGCCGACCCATCGCCCGCACATCCAGCGGCACGTGGGACCGGGGCACCGCCGCGGTGCTCGATGAACTCGCCCGCCTGAACCCCATCGACCCCGCAACCGGACAACGCCAGACGATCATCAAGGTCGTCCAGTTCCTCAGCGAAGACTCCACAGGCCTGCTCAGCGAGATCGCCAAAGTCCACGGCGGCGAAAACTCCGCCTCCCTCCGCACCATCACGCGTGAAGAGCTCGCCTCGGGGATCAAAGCCGCACCGGCATCAACAACGACGCAGCCCGCTCCTGATCGCTCCGCGAAGCAGCCTCCCGCGTCAACCAGCAAGCCGCCGGCGTTGGGGGTTCGATGAGATTCGCCCGAGGAAAGTCCGCACGCTCGCGTGCGATCATCGCCTTGGGCGTACTGGCGTTGTCACCGTGTGCGTGCATCAACAGTGCCCAAGCCGCCGCGAAGTTCATCGCGGAGTTTGCGCAAGCCCCAGCGCAGCCTGATCAGCCGGGCACACCGGCACCGATCGACGTGACGAACTTTCCACAGGGCCCGATCAACCGCGTGAGCGAAGCCGTGGTCGAGCGTGCGGCGATGCTGGTTGAGCGGGTGATCGTGCCGTGGGACGAGCGCCCGCGCGATCGGTATCGAGTTGACGACGCGGCGAGCCGTCGATCGCAGATCCGGACGGATCAGCGAGCCATCAACGAGCTGCACCGCGTCACGCAAGATCGATTCCGCCTGCGTCGCCTTGAGCTTGAGCCGACCAAGGAGACCGCCGCGACGCGCGCGAAACTGCAAGAACTCGCGGCCATCGAATCAGACCTGAACGCCGTGCTGATGCCGATGTTCAACGCCGCGAGTCAGGCGCTGCTTGAGCCGAAGGTGCCGGAGGCGGTTCAGACTTTGCGGACCATCCGCGGGCGGACAGTCGCGAGCGAATCGCTGCGCCGCGTGCTGCTCGCCAGCGCCCTGATCGAGCGCGCGGACGCGGAATCGCTGCGTGAAGCCTCGCAGCTCATCATGCAGATCCTCGAACTGCCCGAGGGGAACGACCCGCGCCGCGCCTGTCCGTCCGCGATCGTCGGCTGGGCCCTGCTGCTTTCCAGCCTGCACGAGCTGCCAACGCCCGAGGGCACGAAAGCTCGGCTCGACGCACGCATGAACGACGTGCACTTCCGCTCGTTGCACGCCATCGCCCAGGCCCGCGCGATCCACCGGCGTGACGGCAAGGGTGAAGCCGCGATCAGCCGGGCGATTCAGCCGCTGGTGACGCTGCTCAACGACCATCCGCGTGAGGCGTGCGAGGCGATGGTCGATTTCGTCCGCGTCGCAGATGTTCCGCTGAATGATCGGCCGTACGTCATGCGGGCGATGGTGGTCGTCCCCGAGGACAGCACCCCGTCGCTGAGAAAGGTCCTCGTGCAGCGCGAGCCCTTCCGCACGCTTCCACGCCCGCTGCGTTCGTTGATCGTCGATGGTCTCAAGCACGACACCACGCTCTATGGCGTATACGAACTCTCGGACCTCACCGCTTACGTCGATGCCATCGCGCCGTTCGTCGAGAAAGACGCGCCGCCCGACGCCACCGAGAGCGCCAAAATCGACACGCTCATCGCCGCCGCCCGCACGCTGATGAAAATGGATTCGGGCGAATCGGACGAGTTCGTGGCCGTAGCGCGTCGGCTGCTCGAATCGCTCGCCTCGGCGGCGGATCGCGATGCGGTGCATCTGGGTGAGAACGCTCAGCAACGCCGCGGAGCGCTGCTGTGGCTGCCTGTCGCGGTGGCGCTCGCCCCCGGCGCACCGCCCGAGGCGATCGAGCGTTCGGGCAAAGCGCTCACGCGAGCGATGAGCGAAGGCGAAGCAGGCAGAGTCCCGCCGTTTGTCACCGCCTCCGAAACCGATTGCGCCGTGGTCATTTCGCGCATTGGGCAGCTCTCCACCTTGCTCACGAATGACGTAAACCTGCAAGGCGTTGATGCCGCGGGGGCACTGCGGGCGCTCGAGCCGACGCTGAAGCAGATCGAGTCGGCCGGGATCGCCGGGTCAAAGGGTCTTGCGCGAGCGGCCTGTTACGCCCGTGCCGTGCACCAACTCCGCACTGCGCCCGCGGGCTCCGCAAGTGTCCCAGAGGCCGATCGACTCATCGAGCAAGCCCTCGCCAGCCCCGTCGGGCGCGTGCCGAGCTCGGTCCCGACAAGCGCCGGGTTCATCGACGACCTGTTGCGGGCACGCTGGGCACACGAACTCGCCAAAGCCGGCCGGTTCGACGCGGCTCTCCGTATCAACCGCGAACTGACCGACCGCCTCGCCAACCCGTCGGGCATGAAAGACGCCAGCCTGCGCGAAGCCTTCTGGCTCGCGTGGGCCGGCAAACTCGAAGAGCTCGCCCGCGCCGATGTCAAGGCCAACGCCACCGAGATCCGCTTGCAACTCCGCCGACTGACCGGGTTGGATCCAACGCTGGGCGGTCGCGCAACCGCGGCACGCTTCCGCGCCGTCGAAGCCGCTCTGCCCCCGCTCTGATGCCGCACGCACTTCACGATGCACACAAACCCACCCCCCGCCCGGCGTGGGTACACTCCGCGCGTGCCGACCCCCTCCGCCCATGCCGCCCCCGCTCAGCTCGACTTCCTCCGCGCCTATGCCGGCCGCTTCATCGTCTTCGAAGGGCCCGACGGCTCGGGCAAGTCCACCCAGTTCCGCCGCCTCACCGAGGCCCTCTCGGCGCTGAACATCGCCCACACCACCGTCCGCGAGCCCGGCGGCACCGTCACGGGCGAAGCCATCCGCCAGGTCCTCCTCGACCGCGCCAACACGGGCATGACCGTCCGCGCCGAGATGATGCTCTACATGGCCTCGCGGGCCGAGCTGGTCGAGATGGTCATCCTCCCAGCCCTGCGCCGGGGTGAGCTGGTCCTCGCCGACCGTTTCGTCGCTTCGACACTGGCGTATCAGGGTGCCGCGGGCGGGTTGTCCAGCGCCGATATCGCCGCGGTTGCGCGCGTGGCGACCAAGGGCCTTTTGCCCGACTTGTATTGCCTCTTCGATCTCGATGCCGACAGCGCCGCCAAGCGACTCTCCCCCCTGCTCGACCGCATGGAAGCCAAGGGCAAAGAGTTCCATACCCGCGTTCGGCAGGGGTACCTCGACCAAGCGAAGGGCGACCCGCGCCGCTACGCCGTGGTCGATGCTTCAAAGGACCCCGACACCGTCTGGTCGCAACTGCTGCTGACCCTGCACCAACGCGCCAGGCAGTTACCGGGTAAACTCCCTCTGGCCTGATCGCACGAAGGCCACGCCACGGGGTTCATCTTTTTCGCTTATGGACATCGTCTGGACCATCTCGTACGTCTCGGCCCTCATCGCGGCGTACCTGCTCGGTTCCATTCCCTTCGGCCTGCTCATCGGCTTCGCCAAGGGCGTCGATATCCGTCAGCACGGCTCAAAGAACATCGGTTCCGCCAACGTCGGGCGGACCCTCGGGCGTCGCTTCGGCGTGCTCACCTTCTTCCTCGACGCCGCCAAGGGTTTCCTCCCCGTCTTCGTCGGCGGCTGGGCCCTGGGCTACCTCGGTACCCCCGATCTGCCCGCCAACAAAACCGTCGCCTGGATCGGTTTCGGCGCCGCCGCGTTTATCGGGCACCTCTACCCCGTCTTCCTCCGCTTCAAGGGCGGCAAGGGCGTCGCCACCGGCTTCGGCGCTCTGCTTGCGGTCTTCCCGGTGCTGACTTTCCCCGCCGTCGGCGCGATCATCATCTGGGCCCTGAGCGTGAAGTTCACCCGCTTCGTCGGGTTCTCTTCCTGCCTCGCCTCACTCTCCCTGCCCATCCTCACCCTCCTGGCAACCCCGCTCGCCAACTCCCTGGGCGTCTTCCGTGAGATGCCCCGCAACCCCAGCGGCTGGGCACCCTGGAGCGTCCTCTGGCCCTACTTCACCATGTCCATGGCGCTGGCGATCCTCGTCGTCTGGCGACACCGCACCAACCTCGCGCGCATGCTCCAGGGCACCGAGCCACGCGTCGGTGAAAAAAAGCCCCCGGTGCAGCCACCTACCCCCGGCATCGGCACGCCCGACGCGCCCGCAAGCACACACAGCGAAAACAACCCCGTCTCCGCCGCTCGCCAGTAAGCCGCTGGTCCGTCCGAGATTCTCACCTCATCCCACGCCCGAGAACCTCACCCTGCAAGGTTGACCCTGCGGCGGGAATGGTCTGCACAAGCTCCCCAGCGTGACATTCCGTCCCCACAGGCAATCCCCGGTTCATCCGCCCTTACGCCATGCCGATGACTCACCTACCGGCGAAGGCGCTGCCCTCTGCATCGCCCTCACCCGGCTCTCCGCCCGTCGATCGAAGGACCGATCGCGGGCCCCTCGGCAAGGAGCCACGGATGGATCTCATCGGTCAACTCAACAGCCCCCGCTTCACGCGAGAAGACGACGAACCCCGGCTTGTCTTCCCCGCTAAAGCCCTTGAGATCGCCCGCAAGTCCGCCGTCCGCAACGCCCACACGAACCCGCCGCCACACTCACGCCGCGACGCCACCCCGTCGCACGTTCTCGGGCGTTGCACCATCACCGCGAGCATCGACGCCACCCTCGATCAGATGCAGCGCAAGCTCGACCAGCTCAAGGACGACGTCGAGAACGTCCTCTTCACCTTCCCCGTGCCCGATCCCAACGATCACAACGGCCCATCCTCCCGCCCGCCCCTTCCCGCGGCATAAAACGCCGAATGCCCTTCCCTTCGATCAGCGGCTCGGGCGCTTCTCACGCTCGCCGTAGATCTGCTCATCGATCCACGTGTCCTTCTGATACGGCTCCTGCACGTTGTACTGCGAAGCCCCGGGTCCGCTGGCACCCACCACGCGTGAATAGCACCCGCCGAGCGTGCTCATCAACGCCGCCGCACCCAGGACAACACCCGCCGCAAACACGACCGTGCGCGCCCGACCATCACCGAAGCTCGAAACACCACAGGTCCGAATCGCGGTCTGAACAGTTCGGGTCATGGGCGGTTCCTTCATCGTTTGCCGTCGTCCCCAACACGGGACAACCCACGTTTAAGGCCAGATGGTAGTCCGTCGCCACCACCCATCCGGTTCCACCGATCTTCATCCCCGCCCGCCCCGCCAAGCCCCGCTTGCGTACGATCTTCCTACCGGGCGACACCTCGCGTCCCGGCCTGAACCGTTGCCCCGCCTGCGCCGGGGCCTGGAGCGTTGATTCATGGGTCTTGAAGCCGCTTTGCCTGTCGATTCGTTCGTGACCACGCAGCTCCAGCGCGTGATCAACTGGGCACGCAAGAGCAGCCTCTGGCCCATGCCCTTCGCCACCGCCTGCTGCGGCATCGAGCTCATGGCCACCGCCTGCTCGCGATACGACGTCGCCCGCTTCGGGTCCGAGGCCGTGCGCTTCAGCCCGCGCCAGAGCGACCTGATGATCGTCGCCGGTCGCGTCAGCACCAAGATGATGCCCGTCCTGCAGCGCATCTACCTGCAGATGAACGAGCCCAAGTGGGTCATCAGCATGGGCGCCTGCGCCAGCACGGGCGGTGTCTTCGATACCTACGCCGTCGTGCAGGGCGTCGACCAGTTCATCCCCGTCGACGTCTACATCCCGGGCTGCCCCCCGCGTCCGGAACAGCTCATCGAAGGGATCATGGCCATCCAGCGCATCGTCGAGAGCGAAAACATCCCGCCGCGCTTCCAGGGCGGCAAGCGCGTGGGCCTCGGTCTGGCGGTGCAGCCAAACTACAACCCGCGCCCGCAGCCCATCGGCGTCAGCGTGGGGAGCTGAAATCAGCCCGTGCGCAAGCACGCCGGTTGGATGCGTCACTGATCTTCTTGATGGCTCAGTTCGACGTCGTGGAGTTGATCACCCGCATCGACTCGCGCGACGTCTCGTTCACGCCCTCGGTCTTCCCGCCGCCGTTGCCGTCCTTCGGCAGCTCGATCGGCATCGGCGTGGGCGTCGTCGTCGGCAGCACCGGGCTCTGCACGCTCTCCGCCGGGGCGAAGCCCGTCACGTCCTGGTTCGTCGACACCATCACCCCGCCCGCCTGCTCGATGGTGATCAGGAACCGCGTGGCATAGTCCACCCGCACCGAGGGCTTGAACTCGATGACGTTCACGTCTTTGTCGCTCGCAACCGCGAAGACCCCCGCCGAGACCGGGTACCGCTCGTCGCGCATCGCGTCCACCACCCACAACTGGTACGTCATGCCCGCGGTCTGAACCGCCGGCAGGTCCGTCAGCAGCAACACACCCTTCTGCGCCGAGGCCGACCAGATCACATCGCCCAAAGGCCGGGCAACTTGTGCACGGTCGGGGTTCGCAACCGTCGCCGCAAGAATCGGCACCGAAACCACGTCGTCCCGCCCTGGCAAGCTCGCCGCGATCAGGGCGCTGATGGCGTCCTGGGGCGTGGACGTTCCCCGCACGATATCGATCAACGACTTCCCGGCCGCCCCCACGCTCGCCGTGCTGCCCCCGCCGCTTTGGCTGTTGCCCAGCACACCCGCCCCGGAGTTCATCCCGCCCGTGTTCGTCCCGGTGCGTGAGACCACCGCGAAAGCCAGGCACGCCGCCGCCGCCACCCAGCCGCTCCACGAGCGAACCGTGGTCCAGCGTGTATTCGATCGCCGCGCCAAATCGGCGCGCCGGTCCGCCTCATCAAGCCCCACCAGCGTGAGCTGAGCGGGCTGATCGATCTGATCCAGATCCCCCGGCTGGTGCGGCGAGCGCTGCTGCGCTGCCCACAGATTCCCCGCCGCCATGATCCGCGCCTTGAGCGCCTCGGGCATCGCGTTGCCACCGGCGCCAGCGCCACTGGTCATCGGTAACGCCCCGGGATAGCTCAGCGCCAGGTCCGCCGCCGCCGCCGCCCGATCAAAGCCCTCGTCGATCCCCGTCCCCAACCGATCGGCGATCAACTCCAGCTCCGCCTCTTCAGAAGCCTCAAGCCCGAAGGTCGCCCGCGCCATCAGCAGCTCGTCCATCCGCGCCCGAAGCTGCGCCAACTCCGCGCCCACAGCACGCCCCCCAGCGCCCTTGCCGTGGGCGTTGCGGTTGTTGCTCGGGTTGGGATTGTGACGGGTCATGCGTTCGTTCGAGCTGATTCGTGCTGTTCGTTGGGGCTTGTTCGTTCAGGAGATTCGTTCAAGGGTCCGGGTCGTGATCCGCGTTGCGTGCCCTCGGTCCGGGGGGCTGGTGATGTTCTTCCTCGTCCTCTCCCGTTCGTGACTTCGCCGGAGTCGGGCTCATGGCTTCACGAAGGGCAATTAATCCTCGTCGAACGTGCGTTTTGACCGTCCCCAAAGGCATCCCGGTCAACTCGGCGATCTGCTCGTGGCTCAGCCCCTGGCAGACCGAAAGTCTGATAACCGTCTGCTGCTCAGGCCGAAGCCTCTTGAGAAGTTCCCCCGCACGCTGGGCCTCTTCGCCCAGATCCTCCGCGACGTCTTCAGGGCGGGCCTGCACGGTCTGCCCGAGGATCTCGCCGTCGACGCTGGGCATGTGCCGCCGCTGCGCACGCCGCCGCCGGTCGATCAGCCGCCGCCGAGCCACCATCGCCACGAAGGTCTCTTCACTGCCCAGCGTGGGATCGAACCGCGAGGAGGACTGCCAGATCGCGGTGAAGATGTCCTGCACCGCGTCGTCGATGTCCCCGGGCTCGAAGCAGAACCGCCGCGCCAGCGAATACACCAAGCCGCCGTAGCGGTCCAGGAGTTCCTTGACCGCGGCCTGTTGGCCCTCAGCGACACGATGCAGCAGGCACTCAGTCACGCGAAGTGGTCGAAAGCCCAAGCCGAGTGCCGGTCGTCCGCCGATCACCGGAAACGCCCGGCCGGCCAACACCGCATCGATCACGCAAGCCCGCTTGAGGAACGCAACTGTAGGTCGAAACCCCGCAGAACGAGATTCCGCACAGCCCGACTCACGCGTCACGCAAAGCCCACAAAGGAAAAAAGAGATCGGAGGTAGAG
>JACVCS010000097.1 GCA_016741915.1 Phycisphaerales bacterium
GCGGGGCGGCGGGGGTGGCAGACACCACACGCCGAGAGCAAAGGGCCGGAGAAAGAGGGGTGGGTGGGGTGTGGGGTTGTGTGAGTGCGGTGGGGGGAGGGGGGGGGGGGGGGTCGGGGGCGGGGGGGGCTGGGGGGGGGGGGGGGGGGCGTGGGCGGGGGGGGGGGGGGGGGGGGGGGGGGGGGGGGGGGGGGGCGGGGCGCTGCCGACGGCGGCGGCGGTGTGCGTGTATCCGACGATGGTGGCCGCGGCGCGGAAGGAGCTTGACGGCTTCGGTGCGCGGGGCAAGGCGGTGAAGGTGGCGGCGGTGGCGACGGGGTTCCCGTCGGGGCAGTATCCGCTGAAGGTTCGCTTGGACGACACGCGGCGTGCGGTGGAGGCGGGCGCCGACGAGATCGACATGGTCATCTCGCGCGGGGCGTTTCTGTCGGGCGATGAGAAGAAGGTCTTTGACGAGATTGCGTCGACGGTCGAAGCCTGCGGGTGGACGTTCGAGACGAACGCACGCAGCGGCGTGAAAAAGGCCGTGAAGCACGGGGCGCATTTGAAGGTGATCCTGGAGACGGGCGAACTTGAGACGCTGGACAACGCGCGAAGGGCGAGCGACCTGGCGATCCGCGCGATGCACAGCACGGGGCTGACGAGCATCCCCGGCGCGGGGTTCATCAAGACAAGCACGGGAAAGGTCGAGCCCGCGGCGACGATGCCCGTGACGCTCGTGATGCTCGAAGCGATCCGTGACCATTACCTCAGCACGGGCGAACTGGTAGGAATGAAGCCGGCGGGGGGCATCCGCACGGCGAAGAGTGCGCTGCATTACCTCGTGATGCTGAAAGAAACGCTGGGCGAGATCAAGAACGGGGCGTACCTGTCTCCGGAACTGTTCCGCTTCGGTGCCAGCGCGCTGATGAACGATCTGTGCAGGCAGCTTGCGTGGCTGAAGCGCGGTCGGTATGCGGCTCGGTATGACTTTGCTGAAGCGTGAAACTGAAACCGAACGAGAACATGAACATGAACGCGAACGGAAAGACGAGTATGGACATGCATGCGGAACACTCTCGGCTGACGCGTTGTGGTGGACGTGCTTCGGCTTCGGTTCTTTTTGCGTTGGTGCTGTGCGTTTCGATCGGATTTGGCGGTGTGATTCTGAGCGGCTGCGCGGGGAAGGGCGGCGCGGGTGAGCAGCCCTCGGCGGCGGAACTGCGTGAGGGGAAGGTCGAGCTTGTGGGCATTCTGCAAGGCGGGCAGATCGCCATCGGCGGCGAGACCACCGGTTGGGTGTTGAGCCTTGGCGAAGATCGCGGCGCGGTGGAGGTGGATGTGACGAAGGTGGCGACGCAGGCCGCCGCGGCGGAGGGGAAACGCGTGGTGATCGCGGGCGAAGTGACGACGCGGCAGTACGTCACCCGCGGCGGCGTGAAGACGCTCGTCGTGGATTCGCTGGTGGAGCAGCCGACGGGGAGCGGACGTGGGAAGCGGTTGGAGGATGGCGGGCGAAGCCTCCCGCCGCCGCCGGGCCCGCGTGGGTGAGGGAAGGAACGCGAACGTGAACGTGAACATGAACGCAAACGCACAGTGAACGTGCACATGAACATGAATTCGCTTTGCGTGTGAGGGGTGATTGGCGGCGGTCGATCGATCAAGAGAAGGGGGCATCGGCGTGAGCATCCGAACTCGGCTCATGAACGCACTCTGCGGCACGCTGCTCTTGTGGCAACGGCTGTGGCGGTGGCTGCGCGACGTGCGGTTGGTGGTGGTCTTTGCGGTGCTTGGGGTGGTTTCGACGGTGGCGGTGACGTGGGCGATGGCGTGGTGGCTGACCAGTGATCCGCGGCGGTTGGATCTGTCCCAGCGAGGCGAAGTCGCGTGCGCGTCCGTGGTTGTACACATTGATCCGGACAAGGATCCGTACAGCTTCGCCCGACGAAGAATGGACCGTGAAAAGACGGTCCGCGCCGAGGTGGAGTTCGGCTGGCCTTGGCGGACGATGGGGATGTCGCTGCGGACGAAAGCCGAATCGCGGGCGGAAGGGTTCATTTATCTGGGGCTGGAGAGCAAGTACGTCGCCGCGTGCGACTTTCTGTTTGATGCGAGCGATCGGACGATCGATGACAAGGTGCGGCCGCGGGTGTGTTTGCCGCTCAGGATCAGGACCACCGGGTTCGTCGCGATGGCGACGGCGCATGCGCTGATTTGGGCTGGGCTCTGGCTGTGCGCGTGTCGGCTTGTTCGAGTCTGCCGGGAGCGATGGCTCGGGCGTCGCTCTGCGGCTGTCGTCGGCGTGATGTATCGGATTCTGGTGTATGCCGCCGCGGGGTTGGTGATGGGTGTTTGTGTGTCGTGGTTGTTCGCGATCCGCGCTGCGTTTACGAACTCTTGGGAGGTATCCTGGACGCGTTGGAGTCGGACAGTGCGGTTGGAATCACTTTCAACGCAGGCGATCATGTGCTTGTTGAGAGAGATGGGCTCACGGCCGGGGCGTGAGGTTCAAGAACAGAGTTCTTGGCGGACAGGGCATCTTTCAGTGGATTATGCGCCGGTTGGGCAAGGCCAGCCAGGGAGTTCCGCCCATCAATCGTCATGGGACCGCGATGCCTTCGGCTTCCCGTTTCCTGCGATGTCGTTTGAGCACGGCACGCAGAGTACGTGGAGTTACGCATCTTATAGCGATCACAGCGGCATCTTTTGCGAAGCAGGTGAGGGGTACACAGGCGGACTTTTGTTGACGGGCTTCGGCAGGTACGGCGAACGCGGGTACTCTGGTTCCCTCTTTGTCGAGTTGATCTTCCCGCTGACGCCGGACGTTGTGTACACCGCGCTGAACACGATCTTCTGGGGCGGCGGCTTGTGGTTGATTGTGTGGGGTTCACGGCGATTGGTTGATCGGCACATGGCGCGGGTGGGTGTGTGCCGCGATTGCGGGTATGACGTGCGCGGGTTGGTGCGGTGTCCGGAGTGTGGAAAAGCTCTTGCGGTGCCGTTGGCGGCTTCGCTCACGCCGACGGAGAGTGGGGCGATGCAACGGGCGGGAGGGCAATCGTGATCACACGTTTGTGCGCGGTGTTGATGTGGTGGCAGAGGCTGTGGCGGCGGCTGCGCGTCGTGCGGTTGGTGGTGGTCTTTGCGGTGCTCGGGGTGGTTTCGACGGTGATGGCGACGTGGGCGATGGCGTGGTGGGCGACGAGCGATCCGCGGCGGCTTTCGCTGACGAAGGATGAAGAGATCGCGTGCGCGACGGTGACTGTCACCGAGGACCTCAGCCTTCGATCACAGGCAGTTCCGAAGCCGTCCATACAACCCATCAGGATCGTTTTCACGAACGTGGCTTTCGGTTGGCCGTGGCGCACGATGGACTTGACCATGCGAACAGCCGATCACGGTCGTTCAATCGGTTTGGTTCAAGCAGGTGACGGTTCGTCGTACGTCGCGACGATGGATTACCGGATCGGGCAGCTCGGGACGTCGGTCGCTGGGAAGTGGATGGCGACGGTGTGCCTGCCACTGCGTCCGATTCCGGCGGGGTTTGTTGCGTTCTCGTTGATCATGTCGGCGGCGTGGTTTGTGCTGTGGTTCAGTTTGCGCCGGTCGCTGCGGGGACGATCAGAAGCGCGGTACGCGGAGGGTGGTTGGGGCCTTGCCTGGCTTTTTGTCGTTGGCCGCGTGGCGAAGTATGCGCTTGCGGGGTTCATGTTGAGCGTGGCGTGCGCGTGGTGGATGGGGTGGAATCGCAAACTTGATACCGCGAAGTTGCCGCCGACCAGAACGGGTGTGGTGAGTTCGAACGATCTCGACAAGCAGGCACGCGGCTTTCTGTTCTCCGGCGTTTGGACCGGACCGGTTGTGCCGGTGTGGCACGATGTCGAACGAGCTGTATGGAGAGGTTTGGGGTACACGATCACTGAGCTGAAGCCAGGCAAGCGGACGATGATGTCGGACGGACAACTGGATGTACATCTCGGCTTTGTGGGCGAACGTGAGTGGATCAAACGCGAGTTCGGCCTTCCCCTGCCGGCGATGAGCTGGGAGAACTCGATCATGAATACGGCTGAGTACACCTTTGGTGGTGGCACAATTGTGGAAATGGCCGAGGGACTTCGCGGCGGGGTGCAGCTCTGTTTGCCGGGCGATCAGCCGTCGGCTGCGTACTGGGAACAGGCGATGCGCGACCGTTTGCCGCTGGCGATCGAGCCGTTGCCGATGGTCTTCAACACGGTCTTCTGGGGCGGCGGCCTGTGGCTGGTTGTGTGGGGTTCACGTCGATTGGTTGATCGGCATCACGCACGCACGGGATCGTGCACGTCCTGCGGCTATGACGCGCGCGGGCTTGCGCGGTGTCCGGAGTGTGGTGGCGAGATGACGAATGCTCAGAATGCGCCGGCGAATCAAGGGCCGGTGCTGTTTCCAGCCGCTGGCGGAGGGGGCGCGTGAAGGTTCGACTTCGCCAATGTGTGCTGTGGTGTCAACGCTGTTGGCGCAGCGTGCGGCCTTTGCGCGTTGCGCTCGTCTTCCTTCTGCTCGGGGCGATGACGTCGGTCGCGGTGGCGTGGGCGATTGCCTGGCACGGCCACGAGACGTTCGGGCGTTTGAGCGATGCGCGGCGATACAGCTCGCGGTTCGAGGATTGGATCAAGGAGAGACCGGATTCGTGGTTCCGGTCGCGTTGGGTGAAGGATTGGGATCACGGGCCGCGGCCGTTGCGTGAGGGGGCGGAGGCGGAGTTGGTGTGGGTGGCCAACGTGGACATGATCGATCGGGTGGGTTTTCCGCTGCACGCGATGTCGGTGGAGACGCGCGCGGTGCAGGGGCAGAGTGGGAGTCGTCGGCCGGGGTTTTCGGGAGGGGCGCTATTTTGTAGGAGCTCGCCGCCGATTGAGGACAACCGCGTGTTGTTGCCGGTGAAGATTGATCCGTTGTTGATGTCGATGAACGCGTGCGCATGGGGAGGGGTATGGTGGTTGGTTTTCGTGTCGGCAAAGCGTGCGTTGCGAATAGCCGTTGCCGGGGTTGAGCGGCTGCAACGATCGGTCGAGTTGGCAAGAGGATCGCTGGCTTTTCTGAACGGGAAGCGTGCCGCGATGTTCGTTGCCCTCGGCTTCGTGCTCAGTTTCGCGTCAGCATGGTGGTGTTCGTGGGCTGTGCGGATTCCCGTGACACAGGTGCCGTCGGCACCACGGTCGTTGTCGGTTGGCGATGTATCGCAAGCAGCTGCGGACTGGTTTTCCATGAAAGAGCAGCGGGGTTTGCAGGTGCAGCAGAACTCGGTTTGGGGCCGGCGTGAATCGCGGGTCAGCTATGCCCCCAGCGAAGATGAAGCTCGAGTGCGGCCACGAGATTCCTCTTCGAACATGCAGGTGATGCGAGAGACTTTGAATGACACAGGTGGTCCGGCATGGCGGATCATCGAGTTTGGACTGCCTCTTCCGTCGATGCGGCTTGAGATTCCC
The DNA here is from genome assembly GCA_016741915.1 of Phycisphaerales bacterium. Lineage (GTDB taxonomy): Bacteria > Planctomycetota > Phycisphaerae > Phycisphaerales > UBA1924 > JACVCS01. The sequence continues at coordinate 5,445 of JACVCS010000097.1, forward strand.
GTTCCTACTGGTGGGATTTCGCGGTCGATCACCGACGTCGATGGCCCGATCTTTGGTGCGATCATCGCCTTCAACCAACGCACGTGGCTGATCCCGTTGCAGTTCAGCGTCTGGCCGACGGTTTTGAACTCGGTTGTCTTCGGCGCTCTCGTCTGGTTGCTCTGGACGGGGTTCGCGCGTGTGCTTTCGAGGTTCAAGCCCGAGCCCGGGACGTGTCTTTCCTGCGGCTATGACGCCCGCGGGCTTGCGCGGTGTCCGGAGTGTGGTGGCGCGATGAACACCCAGCCCGTCGCAGGCGAAGCGGCGGCGGTGGGGAGACTGGCGGGTCGGGGCTGAACGGGGCGAAAAGCGGGGCGGACGGGGGGTTTGGGGGTCGGTACACTGAGAGCACTATGGCTCAGCGAACTGCGCGGATTGATCGTCGGAACGGTGGTAATGGCGCGGGCGGTGGGGGTGGGGCGAAGGCGTCATCGGCCGGCAAGGGCGGTGGTGCGCGAGCGGGGAAGGACGTGTCGAGCTTTGTCGCGGGCGGTGCGTGGGACTATTCCCCCGCGCCCGAGACCGTGAAGGTCAAGATCGCGCCGCGGTACGGGCTGTACATCAACGGCAAGTTTGTTGAGCCGCACGGCGACGGCGCGGGGTACTTCACCACCGTGAACCCCGCGAACGAGCAGACGCTCAGCCAGATCGCCCTCGCGTCGGAGGCGGATGTAGACCGGGCGGTGGAGGCGGCGCGCGATGCGCTGCCCAAGTGGCGGGCGCTGTCGGGTGCGGAGCGCGGCAAGTACCTCTACCGCATCGCCCGGCGAGTTCAGGAGCGGGCCCGCGAGCTGGCGATCCTGGAGACGATGGACGGCGGCAAGCCGATCAAGGAATCGCGCGATGTGGATATCCCGCTGGTGGCGCAGCACTTTTTCTATCACGCGGGGTGGGCGGACAAAATCAAGTACGCGTTCCCGGGGCGCGAGGCGCGGCCGGTGGGCGTGTGCGGGCAGATCATCCCTTGGAACTTCCCGCTGCTGATGGCGGCGTGGAAGCTCGCGCCGGCGCTGGCGTGCGGCAACACGTGCGTGCTGAAACCGGCGGAGACCACCAGCCTGACAGCGCTGCGGCTGTGCGAGATCTTTGACGAGGTGGGCTTGCCGCCGGGCGTGGTGAATGTGGTGACGGGCGCGGGGATGACCGGAGCGGCGGTGGTGAACCACCCGAAGGTGGATAAGGTGGCCTTCACGGGGAGCACGGAGGTGGGGAAGAAGATCGCGGCCGCGGTCGCGGGTGAGGTGGGGAGCGGTGCACGATCGCTGCCAAAGCGGCTGACGCTGGAGCTGGGCGGCAAGAGCGCCAACATCATCTTTGACGATGCGAGCATCGATCAGGCGGTGGAGGGGATCGTCGAGGGGATCTACTTCAACCAGGGGCACGTGTGCTGCGCCGGCTCGCGGTTGTTTGTGCAGGAGGGCGTGGTTGATGAGGTGGTGAAGAAACTGAAGATTCGGCTGGCGTCGCTGCGGGTGGGCGATCCGATGGACAAGAACACAGACATCGGCGCGATCAACTCGCGCGAGCAGCTCAAGAAGATTGATTCGTATCTGAAGCTCGGTCAGAGCGAGGGTGCGAAGCTTCACGTGGAGGGGCGGGCGGGTCAGGGGCTGAGCGCGTTCTCGACGTCAGAGCGTGACAACGCCAGCGCCGTGGTGAGCAACACGCAGGGCGGCGGGTTTTATTGCCGCCCGTGCTTCTTCACGGGTGTGCAGATGAGCCACACGGTTGCGCGGGAGGAGATCTTTGGACCGGTGCTCAGCGTACTGACCTTCCGCACGCCGGAGGAGGCGCTGCTGCGTGCGAACAACTCGCCCTATGGCCTGGCGGCGGGCGTGTGGACGGACAAGGGGAGCAAGATCCTCGAGATCGCTCGGCGGCTTGAGGCGGGCGTGGTGTGGTTGAACACGTACAACAAGTTCGATGCCGCGAGTCCGTTCGGTGGATACAAGGAAAGCGGCTTCGGTCGTGAGGGCGGCGTTCAGGGCCTGCGGGCGTATTTGGAGGTTTGAAATGCGGAAGACGAAGTGAACCCGCGAGCGTGCGGGCGCACTTCACGCTCAGCACCGAACGACGAACTGTCTCGGCAAGGAGGGCTTCAAAGGCCCGTTCAGGGATCACGGTTGATCGCCCGGAGCCTGTTCGAACGTTGGTGATGGAGCATTGCGATGATCGGCACGAAGATGAGCAGCAGCACGCAGAACAGCACGAATCTCAACGGCAACCTCGGCGCGCGCACGACGGGCGCGATCAAGCCCGCACTTCTGGGAGCGGCGGCGGTAGTCGCGCTGGCGGGGATGTTCTTCGGGGCGGGTGCATTGACAGCGCCGCGTGAGGCGCGGGCGATGAGCGGGACGGCCGAGCTTTTCGAGCGTCAGTGGCGCGACGGCCCGGCGATGAACAGCGAAAGCAAGGCGGGCCAGGTCATCGCTCAGGGCACCGCCCGCGTCTCACGTACGCCCGATTATGTCGACATCGTCGTGGGTGTTGAGACTTCGGGCAACACCGCGGGCGAGGCCCAGACCGACTGCTCGACGAAGATGGAGAAGGTCATCGCGGCCCTGAAGGCGATGAACCTTGCGGGGATCGAGCTGAAGACCGGGGCGATCGAGCTGCGCCCGCGTTACAACGACCGAGAGGTCTACAACAACGGCGAGCCGCGGAAGTTGCTGGGGTACGTCGCGGTGAACTCGCTGCGCGTGCGGACGACGGATTTGAAGGCGGTTGCGCGGGTGATCGATGCGTCGCTGACGCAGGGCGCGAACCGGGTGGACTCGGTGAGCTTCGCGATCCGTGAAGCGCTGCAGGCGCGTGAGGAAGCGCTCAAGTTCGCCACGCAGGCGGCCAAGCGGAAGGCGGGCGTGATGGCCGAGGCTTTGGGGCAGGGGCTGGGTCGCGTGGTGATCATCAGCGAGAGCTCGCGCGAGACGGGTTGGAACCGCACGGCCCAGTACGCCAACAGCTTCAAGAGTGAGCAGGGGCAGGCGGGTGAGGATTCGGTCGAGGCCGGCACGGTGGAGATCACCGTCGATGTCAGCATCACCTTTGAACTCAGCGAGCCGCGCGGCCAGGCCGTACCCAACGCCCGCGATGTGAACGACAACAAACCCGGTGCCCGCGACAACAACGCCAGCGGCCCCGGCGGAGGCAAGCGATGACCAGCGATCAGCAGCGTCTGGACGTGCAGAAGACCTTCAAGCTCTACGTCAACGGGGCGTTCCCGCGCTCCGAGTCCGGGCGCTCTGAGCCGATCGTCGGCGCGGGCGGGCGGGTTGTGGGGCACGCCAGCAAGGCGAGCCGAAAGGACCTGCGCGACGCGGTGGTCGCCGCTCGGGGCGGGCTGGGCAAGTGGAAGGGCGCAACCGCGTACAACCGCGGGCAGGTGCTCTACCGCATGGCGGAGATGCTCGAAGGCAAGCGGCGTGAGTTCGAGGCGCTGCTGGTGGACGCGGGGAGCAGCGAAGCCGCAGCGACGGCGGAGGTCAGCGCCGCGGTGGACCGCTTGGTCTGCTTCGCGGGCTGGACGGACAAGTTTGCGCAGGTGCTGGGCGGGCAGAACGCCGTGGCGGGCCCGTACTGGAACATCACCGTTGCCGAGCCCACGGGCGTCATCGGCGTGGTGGCGCCCACGTCGCCCGCACTGCTGGGTCTGATCGCGCTGACGGCCCCGGTGATCTGCGCGGGCAACACCTGCGTGGTCATCAGCGAGGCTTTCGCGCCCGTGGTCAGCGTCTTCGGCGAGGTCTGCGCCACCAGCGACCTGCCCGCGGGGGTCATCAACCTGCTCACCGGCTCGACCGACGAACTCGCCCCCGTGCTGGCAAAGCACCGCGACGTCGACGGCGTGCACGCGATGGCGGGACCGGCGAGCATCTCGGGCATCTTGCTCGAAGGGGCCGCGGACAACCTCAAGCGCGTGAAACTCCGCAAAGCCGAGACGGACCTGTTCGACAGCGAGGCGTGCACGGAGCCGGGATGGATCGAGCCGTTCGTGGAGTACAAGACGGCGTGGCACCCGGTGGGGGCTTGAGGGGCGTTTAGAGCTCAAAACTCAAAACTCAAAACTCAAAGCCCAGAGCTCAGAGCTCAACGTGGCAAAGTAGCGAAGTGGCGCAGGTGCACGAGCTCATTACGCCAACCGCGCCGCCAGGCGGGCGTTGTCTTTCACCAGTTCGATGTTGGCCTTGAGTGTCGCGCCGCCTGAGAGGCGGTGCAGGGCGCCGAGGATCGCGGGCGTGACGTCCCGGCCGTCGGCGTTCTTTGCGTTTGCTTCGTCCTGCGCTTGTTTGAGCCAGGATTCGAACTGGTTTGCGGGGATTTCGAACTGCTGGGGGATGGGGTTGCAGACGACGATGCCGCGGGCGGTGCGGGGGAGTTCGTCGTGGATGAACTGGGCGAGCTCGCCCTCGTCGTCGAAGCGGGCGTCGACGCCCGCGCCGCCGTCGCGGCAGTAGAAGGCGGGGAAGCGGTCGGTGCGGAAGCCCACCACCGTGACGCCCAGGGTTTCCAGGGCTTCGCGGGTGTTGATCACATCGAGGATGGATTTGCACCCGCTGGTGACCACCGCGACGGGGAAGCGGGTGAAGGCGCTCAGGTCGGCGGAGATATCCAGGCGCTGGAAGAGGTTGCGGTGCACGCCGCCGAGCCCGCCGGTGGCGAAGAGGCGTACACCCGCGCCCGCGGCGAGTTCCATCGTGGTGCTCACGGTCGTCGCGCCGTGCTGTTTGCGGAAGAGCGCCGGCCCCAGGCTGGCGGTGTTGAGCTTGGGGACGCTGGGCTGATCGAGGAGCAGGCGGAGCTCGTCGTCGGTCATGCCGACGCGGGGCTGGCCGTGGACGACGCCGACGAGGGCGGGCTGGGCGCCGTTGGTTCGGACGATGGTGGAGAGTTCGTGGGCGAGGGCGAGGGATTCGGTGCGGGGTACGCCGTGGATGAGCAGGGTGGTCTCAAGGGCGACCCGGCGGGGGACGAATCGACCGTGATGGGGAGGAGCGGCAGCGGGAGTGGGGGAGGGGGCGGCGATCGAGGGGGAGGAGGTGGAGGAGGGG
>JACVCS010000098.1 GCA_016741915.1 Phycisphaerales bacterium
CCCTTCCCCCCTTCCCTCCCTTCGTTGACCTCGGCTTCCCCGCTCCACCAAACACACACACTCACGGCCCGACCGTTGAAGGCACCGGCACCATCGGCGCCGGCTTTTCGTTCTCCACAGCGCCCTCGGCCCCCGCCGGCTTGTTCGCCTCGTCACTGCTGGGCGTCCCAGCTTCGCCGGGCATGTCGCGGAGCTTTTTCAGGGCCGCCCGCACCGCCTCGTCCATCCCGTTGTCCTTCGCCCGCGGGCCTTTCGCCTCCACGTCGGGCTGCAGCTTGTGGGCTTCAAGGCGAACGCCCTTGACCGTCACGTAATCGCTCAGCGGGATCTGCACTTCCCACCCTTCCGCCAGCGGGCGGTGCGAGCTGACCAACACCGCCCCGGCGCTGGGCGTGCCGATCAGCGGCGCGGAGCGCAGTTCACGCAGGGCTGCCGCGGTGATCTCGCTGGCGCTGGCCGAGCCGCGATCGATCAGCACCGCGACCTTCCCCGTGAAGCGGTTCTCCTGCGTTGCGCGCACGACGTAGTTCCGCTTGGCCCACTTGGCGATCAGCAGCGCGTCGGTCCCCGCGTCGCCCGTCGCCTCGGTGTACTGCTTCGCCAGCGCCCGGCTCACGCGCGTGCCCACTTCCGTATCACGGGGCAGGAAGAACCCCAATAGGTGCGAGAGGTTGCTGACGCGCCCGCCGCCGTTGCCGCGAAGGTCGAGCACGAGTTCCTTGACGTTCTCTTTCTTCGCACGCGCAAAGAGCGATTCGATGTTCTTCAGGTCATAGCCAACCGAGAACGTGGGGATCCGCAGCACCGCCGCTCTGGGCTCGACGATCACGAGCGTCTCGGGCTTGCGCGTGGAGAACTTTCCCCGCGTGACCGACACGTCCTCCTCAGCCTTGTCCTCGCGCCGGAGTGTCAAAACCACCTTCGTCCCCTCATCGCCCCCCAGCGCCTCGGTCGCGGTTGCGGGCTGCCCGTCGATCTTGATGATCAGGTCCCCCGTGCGCACCCCCGCGCCCTCCGCCGGCCCGCCCTCGATCACGTCCTGAATCAAAAGCCCGTCGTCGGTCTTGCGCGTGCTGATTCCCACGCCCACGCGCGTGGTGCTGTTCCGCGTGCTGGCGATCTGAGGCGAAAGCACCCGCAGGTGCGAGATCCCAAACCCCTTCAGCGCGCCGTTGAGCGCCGAGTTGAAGGCCTTCACGTCCACCGCCTTGTCCAGCGCTTCGCGGTTCTTCTCGATCATCTCCGGGAGCTTCGCAAAGTCCACCCCCGAGGTGTACGCGTGGCGGTCCACCTGGTTCTTCAGCGCGTCGAGGATCTCCTGCTTCTGCTCCGCAGAGATCGGCTGCCCGATCACCGACGCCACGCAGACCAGCATCACCAAAGCCGTCGCCGCGAACGAACGCACCCAGTTCTTCATGCTCACAGTCTACAACCAAACCACGAAAAGGCCGCAGGCCGATCTTGACACTTTCCGATTTGGCCCTTTGCCATTTGCCCATTTGCCATTTTCCCCTACCCTCCCCCATGCCCCCCGCCCCGAAGCTGCGCACACCCGCCCTGCGCGAGCTCATCAGCCAGCTTCGCTTCGTCCCCAGCCCCACGGCCCGTCGCCACGTCGAACGCGCCGAGCACCTCTTCACCCTCATCGATCCCGAATCGACCTACCCCGCCGACTGGGTGATCTACCAGATCACCGCCTATCGCCCCGACACCTCCGACACGAGCGAGCCCGTGCTCATCCCGGGCAAGGCCCTGCGCGGCGATCTGCCCGCGCTGATCGACCGCCTGAGCATGATCGCCCAGTTCGAAAGCGCCGAGCTGCACGCCCAGGGATGGCTCGATGCCTCGGAGGTGGCGAAGCGTTGGTCGATCACTCCGCGAACGCTGCAGCGCTACCGGTCGCTGGGGCTGCTCAGCCGCCGGGCCCGCGCGCCGGTCAAGGGCGGCGTCCGCGTGCTCTACCACCCGCAAAGCCTCGAGAATTTTCTCGCACAGAACACGCCCCGCCTGAGCGAAGCCGCGGCGTTCTCTCGCCTGAGTTCCGACGAGCGCGAGCGATTGCTCCGCCTGGCGCAGCGCTGCCGCGAGCGGTTCGCGTGGTCACCCACGCGCATCGCGCACGAACTCGCCAAGCACAGCGGGCGCAGCGTTGAGGCGATGCGCCAACTGCTCAAAGCCGCGCCGAAGGCCAACCTCGCCTCGCGCGCTCCGCTCCGCCCGCGCGATCTGCGACTCATCGAGCTCGCCTCACGCCGGGGATTCAAAACCACCCAGATCGCCCGGCGACTCTCTCGCACCCCCGCGGCCGTCAGCCGAGCCGAGCTTCAACACCTCGCCCGCCGCCTCCGCAACGCACCCCTGCCCGAAGCCCCCGAAGGCATCATCGACGTTGCTGCCGCACTGAAGAACCCCTCGGTCTCGATGGGCCTCGGTGCCGGGTGCGCGGCGACAATGAGCGAGCACGTCCGCCGAACCCTGGATGCGGGCTGGCCCGACGCCCAGCTCGAACTCGCCCGCGCCCGCGCACTGCAGGCGCTGCTGAGCCGAGCCCGCGGCACCATCTCGCAGATCGACCCGACGCGCCCACGATTACAGACCATCGACCGCGTCCGCACCGACCTGCTCTGGGCGTGCCGATTGAAAGCGGAACTGGTGCGTTCGCAACAGATGCTGCTGATCAAAACCATCGAAGGTCGACTCGGCAACGCAGGTCTGGAATCGCTCCCGCCGCGGAGCGCGCGCGAGCTGTTCCTGCTGTGCATCGACGCGCTCATGACCGCGGTGGACCGCTTCGATCCGTACAAGGGTGGGCGCCTTGCCGCCCCCGCGGGGATCGAACTCAACCGCGCCGTCGCCCGCTGGCAACAACAGCAGCCGCAGCAATCTTCGCAATCACCCAAACCACCGCAGCGCCTGGCCGAGCGGGCGCACAAACCCGCCGTCGAACTCGTTGTGCTCCCCGATTGGACGCGCCGCGTCTACCCGTTTCAGACGATGCTCGAACCCGCCGAGCCCGTCCGCCGGGCGGTGCAGGACCTTTCAGCGCCGCTCAGCGCCACCGACCGCACCCTTCTGGCGGCCCGCTTCGGTTTACTCTCCGAGCCCCCCACCACGCTGAAATCGCTCACGACTTCGATGAAGAACCTGCCGACAAACCTGCTCGTTCGGCGTGAACGCCTCGCCATCCGCCGGGCGTTTCTCGTCGGCTTGAAGATCGCGACTTCCCCCGCCGCCGAGCCCCGCGTTTAAACGCCCGCCTTCTTCCCCGAGGGCTTCGTCACGATCGTCGCCTCGCCGCCGCTCTGGCGCGACAGCAACTCGTCCCATTCCTTCACCATCCCCTCCGCCAGTTTCAGATAATCCTGCGCACCGGCACACTGCGGGGCATACTCAAAGATCGTCTGCCCGAAGCTCGGCGCTTCCTGCAGCTTCACGTTCCGACGCACCACGGGGCGGTACACCCGCCCGTTCCGCCACGGCACATCCGTCCCCCGCGCCGCTTCAAAGAACCCGTCCAGATCCGCCACCACCTCGCGCCCGTGCGTCGTCGTCGAATCATGGCAGCACAACACCACGCCCGTCACGTGCAACTTCGGGTTCACCGTCCGCCCCACCAGCGCCACCGTCTGCATCATCTTGCCCACGCCCTGCAAAGCCAGGAACTGCGCCTGCATCGGGATGAAGACCTCGCGCACGCACGCCAGCGCGTTGAGCGTCAGAACCCCCAGCGAGGGCGGGCAGTCCATCATCACATACTCATACCCCGCCCCACGCGCCTGGGCCGCGTCGATCGCCCCGCGCAGCCGCGTCAGCCGATCGCTCTCGGTGGCCAGTTCCGTCTCCAGCGCCGCCAGGTCCGTCTCCGAGGGCAACAAATCCAGGTTCGGTCGCGCCTGCCGAACCGCGCTCTCAAGCCCGATCGACGGGTCCAGCAAAAGGTCGTACACCGTCGGCTTCCGCGCAGCCTCCGCTTCCCCCCCACCCCCCGTCGCCTCTTCCTGCACGTTCACACCCAGGTGCAGCGTCGCGTGCGCCTGCGGGTCAAGGTCCACCAGCAGCACCTTCTTGCCCAACTGCGCAATCCCCGCGGCCAGGTTCACCGCCGTCGTCGTCTTCCCCACGCCGCCCTTCTGATTCATCAGCGCAATCTGCCGCACCATAGTGCCGCCAGTATATTCCCTCCCTCACCTTCCCCCACCCCCTCTCCAGGCGTTTTCTCGCCTCTCTGCGGTTTTTTTCACCCCCGTTCACCGGGCTTTTCCCTCAGCGAACAACCCCTCAGGCCCATCGGTGCGCGCACGAACTTGATCTTTCAGAACCTGTTCCGCAACCACGGCGCGCTACCCTTGCCCGCGTGGCAGATTCCGCCTCAAACCCGTCGTCGATCTCCATCCGTTCGTTCCTCACCGACGGGGCGGTGGCGCGTCTGTGCGACGAGATGTCGCGCCTGACCGGCGTGCCGATCTGGCTCCGCGATGTCGACGGCTCCGTGGTTGTTCCGCGAGAGGACGGGCAGCTCTGGGCCGTGCTCCCCAGCCGCGAGGGCGCCGCAAGGGCCTACGCCCTGGTCAACCGCGTCGCGCCGGAGCGTGGCGACCTCTTCCTGGCCCCCTTGAAGACCAGCGAAGGCTCCATCGGCGCAATCGCCATGCCCGCGGACTGGGACCGTGACGACCCGGTCGGGCGTCGGGCCCTTGAACGCGCCGTCATCCTCCTTGCGGGCACCGCCACCGAAGCCATCGAGTCCGTCATCGCCCTGCGCCGTCGCGTCGAAGAGCTCGACACGCTCTACCGCCTCAGCTCCGCCCTCGCCCGCGCCCACGACGCCGACGCGGTGCTTTCCATCGCCCTTGATCTCGCCCTGGACGCCATGCGCTGCGACGCGGGGACCATCTCGATGATCGACGAGAAGACCGGCGAGCTTGTCCACCGCGCCACCCGCGGGCTCTCCGAGGCCTGGCTCAACGACGGCGCGCCGCTCTCCATCGACGGCACCCTCCGCACCAGCGCCATGCAGGGCGACGTGATCTGCGTCGAAAACCTCTGGACCGACCCGCGCATCGCCGACGCCAGCCGCCCGCGCGCCGAGGGGCTCGTCTCGCTCATCACCACCGGTCTGGTCTATCAAGGCCGAGCCGCGGGGCTGATCCGCCTCTACGCCCGCGCCCCGCGCACCTTCGCACGGGCCCAGCAGGACCTGCTCCGCTCCATCGCCGACCACGCCGCGATGGTCGTCGCCCTGCAGCGCCTGCGTCAGCTCCGCGAGCAGGACCAGGCGACGCAGCGGCAGCTCCGCCTCGCCGCCGACGTGCAGCGCCGCATGCTCCCCAGCACGCTGCCCACCAGCGACCGCCTCGACATCGCCGCGAAGTACGCCCCCAGCTTCCATCTGGGCGGCGACTTCTACGACATCTTCGAGAAGGGCGGCGCGGGCAAAGAGATCGGCATCGCCGTGGGCGACGTGGTGGGCAAGGGCGTCCCCGCCGCCATCCTCATGTCCGCCGCCCGCGCCAGCCTCCGCGCTTTCGCGGGTGAAGAGTGGCGTCTGGAAGAAGTCATCCGCAAGATGAACCAGGCGATCGTCCGCGACACCCTCGAGAGCGAGTTCCTCACCCTCTGGTGCGGCGTCATCGAGCCCAAGACCTTCACGCTGCACTACTGCGCCGCCGGGCACGACCCCGCGCTGCTCTTCAGCATCGACAGCAGCAACGACGTGGCGCTCACCCCGCTGGACGTCGGCGGCATGGCCGTGGGCATCGACCCCGAGCAGCGCTACGAGGTCGGGCACGTGCACCTCCGCCCGGGCGACACCCTGGTGCTCTACACCGACGGGCTCAGCGAGGCCCTGAGCTTCCAGGGAGAAGCCTTCGGTCGACACCGCATACGATCCGCCGTGGTCGAGTTGCTGAAACACAACCCGCACGCCCCCGCGAGCGAAGTGATCGAGAAGCTCTTCTGGTCACTGCGCCAGTTCGCGGGCGTTCGCCTCAGCGGCGACGACATCACCATCGTCGTCCTCCGCGTGAAATGAAGGGGTGCGCCGTGAAGGCGTGAGGTCGGCCTTAATCGCCCCCTCACCAGCCCCCTCCCCGCACCCCCGAAACCCCCGGCCCCACCCCCAGCCTGCGCAAAGCACCCAACCTAGACACACACCCGTCGGCCCAACGCCGCCGTGGTTCGTACAGATTCGACACCATTCAACCCCAGACCTTCCCAAGGCCGATAGCACACTGGTTCACAAACCGAATCACTCGCCGCAACCACGCCAGCCCAGCTGCGCCCGCGGCTTGAATCGAGATCCACCATGAACACCGACCCCGCTCAACCCATGTTCGCCGGCGCCTTCACCGCCATCGTCACCCCCTTCACCGAAGACGCCTCCGCCATCGACTTCGCACGCCTGAAGGACCAGATCGACTTCCAGGCCCGGGGCGAAGACCCCTCCGTCGGCGGCGTCAAGGGCATCATCATCTCCGGCACCACGGGCGAATCCCCCACCCTCAGCGAGCAGGAATACCGCGCCCTGGTGACCAAGGGCGTCGACTTCGCCCACCGCGCCGGGCTCATCGCCGTCGTCGGCACGGGCAGCAACTCCACCCACCACGCCCTGCACCTGCAACGCATCGCCGAGAACGCCGGCGCCGACGCCACCCTCAGCGTGAATCCCTATTACAACAAGCCCGTGCAGGAAGGCCTCTACCAGCACTTCATGCACATCGCCGACCAGGCCCAGATCCCCGTCATGCTCTACAACATCCCCGGGCGCACGGGCGTGGCCCTCACCCCCGAAACCGTCGAACGCCTCAGCAAGCACGAGCGCATCACCGCCATCAAGGAAGCCACCGGCTCGACCGATTCCTGCGGTGAGATCGCGATGCGCTGCCCGAACCTCGCGGTACTTTCAGGCGACGACACCATGACCCTCCCCTTCGCCAGCGTCGGCGCGGTGGGCGTGGTCAGCGTGCTGTCGAACCTCTTCCCCTCGAAGCTCTCGGCCCTCTGCAACGCCTTCCTGCAGAACCGCTGGGACGACGCGCTGCAGACCCACCGCGAACTGATCCCGCTCGCACGCGCGATGTTCGTCGAAACCAACCCCATCCCCGTCAAGGGCGCGATGATGATGCAAGGCCGCGACACAGGTTCGCTGCGCCTGCCGATGACCCGCGCCAGCGAAAACACCCTGAAGCTCCTGCGATCGCTCAGCCTCGATCAGTCCCCGGCGCTTGGTGGCTCGGCTCTCCAGAGCCGAGCATGATCAGCAATCGCCACCAGAAAAGCAGACTTTTCCACACGAAAGACCAATGAGCAAAGAGGGCCGATCGCCAAAGCGATCGGCCCTCTGTCTTTTCCAATGCCCAGTGCCTGATGCCCAGTGCCCAGTGCCTACTTCTTCCGCTTCAACTCAAAGACCATCTTCTCCGTCGGCTGGCCCTTCTCCCACCCGCTCCAGTGCTGGCGGATCACGTCCTTCGAGACGATCTCCAGCGTCATGTTCCCCATGCAGTGGTCCGTCTCCACCGAGTTGTTCGTCACCGAGTCGAACTTCATCACGATCTTGCCCGGCGTGCTGTCGCTCGTGGACATCATCCGCGGCTGGTTCCCCACCGCGCAGTAATGCGTCATCATCAGCCGCGACCCGTTCATGTGGTACATGTTCGTCATCTCGTGCGGCGAGCCCGGGAACATCACCTCGCGCACCGCGTTGCCGGCGCTGCTCACGCTGAAGACGTGCGTCGAGGTCACCTCGCCCTTGTCGTTGCGACCCTCCCACGTCCCCGCCAGGGCCTTGACCTGATCGAGCAACGCCGCCTTCTGCTCCTTCGTCGCGGGCGCGACGATCATCTGGCTCGGCTCACTCGCCGAGCGCGCCCCGCCGGTCTGACAACCGCCGAGCATCAAGACCGAGGCCGCGAGGGTCAGGGCCAGAACCGATACGCCGTTCATCTGCTTCGTCTTCATGGGGATCTCCTAAATAGGCAACCAGTTGGTTAGCATAACGATTTGAATATGGAACGCAACCGTTCAATCCACGAAACGACTCAGGGTTTACCCGCGCCGTATTCTCCGTGCGTGTGGAACGCCGACGAGATCGTGGACCTGCTGGCCCAGACGCTCCGCGAGCGTGAGGCGGAGCTTCGGCGTGAACAAGCCTTTGCCGGGCTGGACGCTTTGCAGGAAACCGAGCTGCATCCGATCCTGGCGGGCTTGGCCGAGCTGGCGAGCTGGGGGGTGCTGCGTGAGGTGGCGTACCCGGCGCAGTGGAGGTCAAAAAAGCCGCGTCGCAAGCCCCTTCCGGAGGATGCGGAGCGGCAGCGCTGCGACCTGGTCCTGACCCCCAAGCCCGGTCAGCGTTTGGCGGACGAGTTGAAGAACGAGCGTGCCCGGGTTCGCGCGCGCGAACTTGTCCGCGGCACCTTGTTCGAGTCCCTCGCCACCGACGAGCCCGCGCCGGTGGATCTTTCGAAAGACTTGGTGGTGCCCGCGGAGGACGCGTATTGGCTGGAAGTGAAGGCCGTGGGGCAGTTTGCGTATGTCGATGGCGTGCCCGGGCCCAACCCGGCGTACTCGTCGCAGCTCACGCGCGGGGTTTCGGGGGATCTGCGGAAACTCCTGGCCGACGCGAGCGTGCGCCGGGGCGGGGCGCTCTTGGTGCATTTCACCTCGGATGAAGCCGTCGCGAAGCACGATTTGGGGGTGCTTGTGCACCGACTACTCGATAAGGGGCTGGTGATCCGCCCGCCGGCGACGGCGCGGGTGGGGATCCTCGACCGCGTGGGCAACGCGGTGTGCACGCTGGTGCTGATCGAGCCCGCGGGGCAGATGGACGAACCACCCGCGGACGAGTCGGTCACAGCCTCGGCGTGAGCGCGTGCCAGGAACTGGCGGACTGGAAAAGTCCGACCAAACGCAGCAACTGGGCCTCGCCCAAGGCCGGGCCGACGAGTTGCATCCCCACGGGGAGCTTGACGCCTGAATCTTCTGAAAGACCGGCTTGGAAGCTGATGGCGGGGAGGCCCGCGAGGTTGACCCCGACGGTGTAGATATCTTCGAGGTAGAGCGCCAGCGGATCGCCCGACTTCTGCCCGATGGGAAAGGCGGGGGTGGGGGCGGTGGGCATGAGGATGGCGGCGCAACCCTGTGCGAAGGCGGCGTCGTAGTCCTGTTTGATCAGTCGGCGGACCTTCAGGGCGGTGTTGTAGTAGGCGTCGTAATAGCCGCTGGAGAGGGCGTAGGTGCCCAGCATGATTCGGCGTTGGACCTCGGGCCCGAAGCCTTCGGAGCGGGATTTCTCGTAGAGGTCGAGGAGCCCTTCGCCGGGGGCGAGCTTGGCGCGCCGGCCGTAGCGGACGCCGTCGAACCGTGCGAGGTTGCTGGAGGCTTCGGCGGGGGCGATGACGTAGTACGCCGCGACGCCCAGACCGGCGTGGGGGAGCGAGACATCGACGCACTCGATGCCCAGGCTGGTGAGTGTGCGGACGGTGTTGTCCAGGGCTTCACTCACGGCGGGGTGGTTCGCGTCGGATCGACCCTCGCGGGCGATGCCGATGCGTAGCGGCATGGGGTGGCTGGTGCGGGCGAGTTCGATGAAGTCTTCGTCGGGGGTTTGGGCGCAGGTGCTGTCGCGCGGATCGAACCCGGCGATGGCGGAGAGGAGCATGGCGCACGACTCGGCGTCGCGGGCCATGGGCCCGATCTGGTCGAGGCTGCTGGCGAAGGCGACGAGGCCGTAGCGGCTGACGCGCCCGTAGGTGGGCTTGAGTCCGGTGAGGCCCACGAGCGCGGCGGGCTGGCGGATGGAGCCGCCCGTGTCGCTGCCGAGGGCGGCGGGGACGATCCCGGCGCTGACGGCGGCGGCGGAGCCCGAACTCGACCCGCCCGGGACGCGTGAAAGGTCCCAGGGGTTGCGGGTTGGCCCGAAGCAGGAGTGCTCGCCCGAGCCGCCCATGGCGAACTCGTCGAGGTTGGTCTTGGCGATGATGTTGGCGCCGCTGGCGATGAGGCGGTCGACGACGAAGGCGTTGAAGGGGGAGCGGTAGTTTTCGAGGTAGCGGCTGGCGCAGGTGGTGCGGCCCAGGGTCGTGCAGATGTTGTCTTTGATGGCGATGGGGACACCCGCGAGCGGGCCGGGGGATTGACCTTGCGAGATGGCGTGGTCGATCTCGCGGGCGCGCTGCAGGGCCTGCTCGTGGAAGGTCTGGGTCAGGGCGTTGAGCTTGGGGTTCAGTGCGTCGGCGCGGTCGAGGGCAGCGCGGGCGACATCCACAGCGCTGACGGCCTTGGTGCGAATCTCGTGGGCGATCTGAACGACGTTGGCGGCGGGGTAGTCCATTTTAAAAACAGCAAAGGGCGAAGCAGCAAAGCAGCAAAGTTCAGAACTTGAAAACTCAAAGCTCAGAACTCAAAGCTCAAAGCGGAAAACGGAGGTCGATGTGGGCGAGGAAGTCGGTTTAGGCCGACCCACCGTCGCCCAGGACTTTGGGCACGGCGAAGAAGGGTGCGGCGGGTTCGGGGGTGATGCTCATGAAC
>JACVCS010000099.1 GCA_016741915.1 Phycisphaerales bacterium
GGGGGGGGGGGGGGGCGGGGGGGGGTGCCGAGGGGCATGGCGCAGGATAGGGCCGATGAATGGGCATCCTTCTGCTACGCAATAATGCTTTCATGCGTCGGTCACATCAGCAGAAATCCGAGCCCTCAAGGTTCACCGATCCGGGTTTGCGTATTACGGGATACCTCCACGAAGTGCTTGTCGAATGTTCCAACTGCAGCGAGTGTGCTGTGGTGCGGTGTTCTACCGAGTACACGGACGAATCACGCAGACGGTGGGAGTGGCGGATGGTCTGTCATGGTTGTGGGCACTTCTCGAACTGGACCGACGGGTTCAAGAAAACGGAAGGACCATTTCAACCACAGCTGGTCACAGGACGCGAGCTTGTCCTCTGGCTCAGAACCCGAGTGCGTGGTCGCCCGCTGTGGGTCTTCAATGAGCGGCATCTTCGCGATGTCCGGGGTTACGTCACCGCGAGCCATCGAGGTCGTGGCCGCGACGGAGTCGGAGGGCACTCAAGCAGATCGATGATCGCCACGCTTCCGCGATGGATCGTCAGTGCGAAGAACCGCGACGATGTCATACGCGGCCTTACTCGTCTCTTGAATCGCATCCCGGAAAACATGCGAGAACCACCCGGTACACCGGCTGTCTCAGTGTGATTGCAAAATGAGATTCTGGGACAGTGTTTTCGCCACCGGCTCAAGCCTATAGAACGCGATCGCTTGTTTGTGCTGATGGCGCATCCGATCTCACCGCGGTTGTCACCACCACCGGCGGCTTCGACTGCGCCAGCGAAGTCAGGAAATCCGCCGCCCAGCGGTAGATGTTGAACTCCTCGATACGCAGCCGCATCCGCGTCATGCGTTGGCGGCGTTCTTTCGCGTCCATGACGATCGCCTCGTGGATCGCGCTGGCGAACTCTTCGGTGTCGTACGGGTTGATGATGAGCGCCTCGGGCAGATCGCGGGCCGCACCGGCGAACTCGGAGAGCACGAGTACCCCTTCTTCGGATTCGATCGCGCTCGGGGTCGTTGCCGCATCGCCGGAAGCGGTCTCGGCCTTCGCCGCGACGTACTCCTTCGCGACGAGATTCATGCCGTCGTGCAGCGAACTGACGACGCAGACCGACGCCATCTTCAGGAACGCGTATACGGCCGGTCCTTCGTGGTGATCAACAAGGAAGTGGATCGGCTTCCAGCCTGTGGTCGCGTCCTGAAACTTCCAGTTGATCTCGTCGGCCATCGCTTCGAGCTCGGTAATCAGATCGCGGTACCGCGGGATGTGCACGCGGCTGGGCGCGCCGAGTTGCACGAAGCTGAACCGTCCTTTGTGCTCCGGGTGCTTCTCGAAGAGCCGCTCGATGGCACGGAAACGCTCGGCGATGCCCTTGGTGTAATCGATGCGATCAACGCCCACGCCGACATTCACACCTTCGAGGCGGTTCTGACGCCGGAGGGTTGCGATCTGCTGCGCGAGGGCTTCACCTGACGCGACGCCGCGCTCGTCCCAGCTTTGCACGCTGATCGGGAAGGGACGAACAAGCGACGCATGACCTTTGATCTCCGCAGAGAACCGATCCCAGTCCAGCTTTGCCTCGACCATCCGGTCGACGGTTTCGAGAAAGTTGTTGCAGTGCTGCTGAAGGTGAAAGCCCAGCAGATCAGCGCCCAGCATGCCCTGCAGCAGCTCCGCTCGGTAGGGACAGATGCGGAACGCCTCCGCGTTTGGCCAGGGGATGTGCCAGAACAGGCCCACACGGATGTCCGGGCGCTTTGCCTTGATCATGCCGGGCACGAGCGCGAGCTGGTAATCCTGCACCATCACAACGGCCTTCTCATCGCCGATCTCTTCGAGCACCGCGTTCGCGAATCGCTGGTTCGCCTGAACGTAGAGCGCCCAATCGTCCGCGCGAAAGACCGGCCGCTCGTGCGTGAGGTGACAGAGAGGCCAGAGACCTTCGTTCGAGAAGCCGTAGTAGTACCCCTGTTCCTCGTCTTTGGTGATCCAAACCCGCTTCAAGGTGTAGCGTGAATCCTCGGGAGGTACGGGGATGCAGCCCGCGGCATCGGCAGTCTGGCGATCGGCATCGCCCGCGCCGTGGGCGACCCACAGCCCGCCGGTGGCGCGAAGGACCGGGTCAAGACCGGTCACCAGGCCGCTCGCCGGACGCACAAGCGTGGGCTTGCCATCGCGAAGCTGGTGCATGTACGGCTCACGATTGCTGACCACCACGAGCGGTAAGCCGCCGAGAGCATCGATGGCGTGCGCACGGAGTCGTTCGCGGGTCCAGGCCTTGTCCGAACGAACGATCTCCTGGGCCTCGGCGCGCTCCTTGCTGCGTGCCGCTCGAAACGACGCGGCGAGGTGCACCGTCTCATCGGCGAGCTTGCTCACCGGCAGATTCCGAGGCGGAAGCTCCGGTGTGTTGGCGAATCGAAGGCGACGCATCCAGTCCGCGAGTTTGTGCAACGGGCGCTCGAAGAGCGTCCAGACCAGACCGGTTGAAATAAAGAACATGCCCGCGGTCACACCGAGCGACCAGATCAACCCGCGCAGAATGCCGCGGGTAGTCCGCTCGTCGAGATAGAGCGCATCGTGCAGCACCGCCACCGCGCCAACCACTCGGCCGATCTCATCGCGAACCGGCTGGACAAGAACGTGGGTGCTGCCTTCTCGGTTGCGCAGCAGCGTGCTCTGCTCCTGCGAGGATGAAAGTGCTTGCGTCAGCGTGCTTCGTGAGGGTTCGATGAGGTCAACAAGTCCGTCGCCGCTGGCAATCAACGAGCCGTCGTCGCGGAACACAACCATGCCGAGCAGACGAGAGTGGCCGTCGAGCCGATCCCCCGTGATGTTCGAGATCTCCTCCGGACTGGCCCGCAGAACCTTGATCGCCGTCGCGGAAACGCGATGCCCGAGGAGCTGCGCACGCCGAGTGAGATCATCGAGACTCGCACGCTGCTCACTGCGGAGTTGAAGCCAGAAAAGCGTACCGGTAGCCACGCCCGCCAGCACGGCAATGACCAATCCGAATCGCAGAGACTTTGATGAGAATGCGCCTTGACGGTTTGTCATACCACGGCTCCTATTCGGTCGCCTTTGACTGTTGAACAGAATCCATCGCTACCACGGCGTCGATGAAAGCCAAGTGCGAGTACGCCTGCGCGAGATTGCCGATGGGCATGCGGTGACGATGGTCGTATTGCTCGCTGAGTACTCCCGGTCCGGCGAAAGTGCTGGCGAACTGATCGAGCAGTTCGGCCGCGGTATCGAGTCGGCCGATTGAGATAAGCGATTCGATCAACCACCCCGTGCAGATGTGCATACCACCTTCGGTGCCGGGCAGCCCGTCGTCGATCTCATACCGTCGTACGGTCGGACCTTTCCGCAGCGACCGCTCGATCATTTCGACCGTTGCGATCCATCTTGGGTCGGACGGATCGATCAGCCCTGTCAGGCCGATCTTCAGCACGCCGGCATCGAGGTACGCGTGCCCGTACGCACCCGTGAACGCCCCCGCAGCTTCGTTCCATCCGTTGCACAGAACGTCTTCGCGGATCTGATCCGCGAGCTTCGACCACTCCGGGTTTCGCGTGCCAGAGACCGCCCGCTCAACCACCATCGCGCGGTCGACCGTGTGCCAGCACATGACCTTTGAGTGCACGTGATGGCGGCGCTCGATACGCATCTCCCAGATGCCATGATCCGGCTCGCGCCATCGCGATTCGACCGCGCGAACCATCGCGCGGACAAGCCGCCAGTGGTCGGGCGCAATCGGCGCACCACGCTCGGCGAGCATCGCAACGAGGTTGACAATCGGTCCGAAGACATCGAGCTGAACCTGATTCGCCGCCGCGTTGCCGATGCGCACGGGTCGGCTTTGCCCGAAGCCGCCGAGATGACCGAGTTCCGCCTCGGGCGGCAGCAACCCTCCCGAGAGTGAATAAATCGGATGCAGACGATCAGGCGTTTCACACCGATCCACAACTTCGAGCAGCCAATCCAGCAGCTTCATCGCGTGCCCGGTATTGCCCAAACGCACAAGCGACGACGCGGCCTTCGCCGCATCCCTCGGCCAGCAGTATCGATAATCCCAGTTGCGAACCCCGCCCATCTGCTCGGGCAAACTCGTCGTCGCCGCCGCGGCGATCGCGCCCGAGGGTCCGTACGACAACGCCTTCAGCACCAGCGCGCTGCGCTTGACAAGCGGCGCGTAACGCGTGGGAAGTCGAAGCGAACCGGCCCAACCCGACCAGAACCTTCGATTCTGCTCACGCCGGATCACCTCCGGCTCAATCGTCGGTGCGAAGTTCGACGTGCCGTAGCGCAGCTCAAGCACGACCGCTTCGCCGCCGGGCGTGATCTCGGCCACCGCTGTTTGATGCACGCCCTCGTTGACGATCGTCCATCGAATCCCCGGCGAGCGCAGCACGATCGGGTCGTTCGACCCTTGAACCTCCAACCCCTCAGAACGCACAACGATCTGCGTGTGGATTCGCCCATAATCAAGCCGCGGTGCGAACCGCACCCGCGCAGGCTGTGCCGCTTCGATGACTCGAAAGAGATCCGAACGACCGGCCTTCTGAAATGCCCTTCCCCCCGAGCAATCCAAGTAATCCGTCACCCGCAATCCGTCCCATTCGGTCACGCAGATGAACGAATCCCCGTCGTACGACACCCGCGGCCGCCCGATCACCTCCACCGGCTGAACCTCAAAGACCCCGTCGCTGT
The DNA here is from genome assembly GCA_016741915.1 of Phycisphaerales bacterium. Lineage (GTDB taxonomy): Bacteria > Planctomycetota > Phycisphaerae > Phycisphaerales > UBA1924 > JACVCS01. Next base: position 4,711 of record JACVCS010000099.1, read on the forward strand.
CCTCGCCAACCAACGATGCGAAAACCGCCGCGGAATCAAGCCTCGGCAGACACATCCACGAGATCTTCGCACCCGGAGAGACCACCACCGCCGTGCGCTGATCGCTGAGTATCGCGCACCGCGCAAGGTCCGGGAGATTTCGCCGTCGTGCCCAATCCGCGCGACGGTCGGCGACAAACCTCAACAAGCGTGCAACGTCCGCCACATCTCCAACGCGATGCCCTGCGGCGGTTTCTCCTCGTCCGACCTTCACCGAGACATCATCACCGCTCATCGCGCGAAAGACGTCTTCGTCGGTCGCGTCGTCGCCGATGAAGATCACCGACGTGGCACCGCAAACGTGTCGAACGCGTTTGATCGCGTCGCCCTTGTTCGCGGCAACAACCATGAACTCAACCACACCGCTCCCACGCCGAACGTGCACACCCTCGATCTGCAAGCACGCGGCTTCGGCCTGAACCATTGCCTCGGTCGCTCGCTCTTCGCTCAGCCCCCGCACGTGCAACGCCACGCCCGCCGGTTTCGCTTCAACACGCGAACCAGCGAACCGACCCACCACGCCCCTGACAGCTTCGCAAACTCTCGCAAGGGTTCTCCGCTGTTCACCACTGAGTTCAATGCCGACACGCTGCCACTCCGCACCGTGCGATCCGACAACATATCCGGGCTTGATCGCGCCGAGGAATCCGCGCAGTTCCGCCAGCGCACGGCCTGAGATCACCGCGGACTCCGTCCAGTTCGTTTCATCAATCTCCGCGAACGCGCTCAGCGCCGACGGATCACCGTGGGCCATCGCGGGATCATCCACAATCGGCGCAAGCGTCCCGTCATAATCGCACGCAACAAGCAGTATGGGCGACTGAATCACCGCTTCGAGTCGCTCGCGCAAACTGACCGGCATCCATGCCCAAGCATCCGAACCCGTTTCACCGATGCTCGACGTTCGAGTCCGAGTGCCATGCTCTCGGCCATCATTGAACATCGACAGACTGAGATCCGCGGAATCCATGCAGGTCTCCGATCAATGATGATGCCTCTGCAAAGCGTGGCGAACGATGCAAACACATTCGCCCGAGTACCGCCGCCTCACCCCGTGCGTTCGCATCTCGAAGTTCGACTCACAGTTGAACTACGGCATCGCAGCCACCCGGTTGCAGTGAGATTTTCAGAACAAGGGATTTCACCGGGCACATCGAACGAGGCGTTGGTGTTGCCGGCGCGCGTGTATCTGTCACAGATCACACGATGCACATCGCGCTCGGCCCGTTCGCTGAGACAGAACGATCCGAGCGAATCCTGCGCGTTCATCCTCGACAAGGCAATCGCGGTTCATGCCCGACACAGCGCGTGCTTCGTGCAACAACGTGTTTCGGAGCAATTCCTGCTCGATGCACAGGCACAGCTCGAACCGTTACCGCTGAGTCGACACCCACCTTGCCCCGATATCATCCGCGTGCCGATGAACACCACCTCGAATTCACCCCGTCGTTCCGCCGTCAAAGCGCAGCCAGCCGCCGCATTGCCCAACCGCGCCGGCATCGCCACCGAGCAGCGCAACCTGCGCTCGCGTCGCTTGCACGAAGCCTCGGTTGCGCAATGCGTCTCGCTGATCAACCGAGAAGACGCCGCGGTGATCACCGCCCTGAAGAAGGCCGGCCCCGCGCTGACGAAGTTCATCGAGGCCGTCGAACCGCGGTTCTGCGATGGTGATTCGCCCGGTCGGCTGATCTACCTCGGCGCGGGCACCTCGGGCCGCCTGGGCGTGCTCGACGCCAGCGAGGCCCCGCCGACCTTTCAGATCTCCCCCGACCGCATCATCGGCATCATCGCCGGCGGCGACTCGGCCCTCCGCAAAAGCAGCGAAGGCAAGGAGGACGACCCCGACGGCGCTCGCGAAGAACTCGCCCGCCTCAAGCTCACAAACAAAGACACCGTCGTCGGCATCGCCGCCGGGGGCACCACGCCCTATGTCCTCGGCGCTCTCCGCATCGCCAAGCGCACCAGCCCGCGATGCCTCACCGCGATGATCTCGTGCTCGCCGATCCCCGTGCCGCCGCATTGTGATCACCTGATCGTGCTGAACTGCGGGCCCGAGGTACTGACCGGCTCGACGCGCATGAAGGCCGGCACCGCCACCAAGCTCGCGCTGAACACCATCAGCACGACGCTCATGGTCCGCTCGGGGCGCGTCCACGAGAACCTCATGGTCGATCTGCGGGCCAGCAACGCGAAGCTCCGCGACCGTGCCGCCCGCATCATCTCGACGCTGACGAATCTTGATCGTGATGCGAGCCTTTCGCTGCTCGACGCCGCCGAGGGGCACGTGAAGGCGGCGGTGGTGATGCACAAAGCCCGCTGCGATCTCGCCCGCGCACGCGAACTGCTGAGTGATCCGCGCAGTAGCGGACGTCTGGACCGTGCGGTCGCGATCGCTTCGTCAATGCGAAGCACAGGTAAACACGCGAGCGTCAGCGCGATGGCGAGCCCGAAATCACGCGCGGAGAAACAAGCCGGTGCCAGATCTCGCCGCACGAAAGGCCGCGCGTGAGCGGTTCTTCGTCTTCTCCCACTCCGTCTTCGTCATCAAGGCCGTCCGGCACGCCGACGCCGGGTCATCGCTCCGTCCGAGACAAGCTCAAAGGCTGGGAGTTCCACGCCATCGCGATCCTCGGCATCGCGATGCTCGCCTTCGGCTGGCTCGTCGTTAAGCGTTCCGCGCTTCAGAACGAACGCAAAACCGACCTCGACGTCTTCCTCCGCGCCGCGTGGGCCGTGAGGGCAAACGAGGACATCTACGCCACCTTCAGCGAACGCGGCTGGAACTACGTCTACCCCTCGACCTTCGCCATCTTGCTCACCCCGCTCGCCGAGCCGCCCACCGAGCAGACGTTTCTCAAACTCGCCGCCAATCGCCAGAAGTTCGGCGACTCCCGCGGCCTCTCGCCAGAAGAAACCTCACAAGAAGTCGCACGCTTCAAGGGCGAAGCCGCCCGCCTGAACGCGAAGCTCAACAGCGACCGCTCGTTCTACGTCCCCTTCTGGATCAGCTGCGTGATCTGGTATCTCGCCTCGCTGGTGATGATCCTGTGGAGTGCCCACCTCCTCGCCCGCGCTGTCGAGATCGTCGATCAGCGCCTCAGCGACCTGCACTGGCGCGACCGCGGCTGGTGGATGCTCCGCCTCTGGCCCGTCATCTTCTGCGCCCCCGGGCTCTTCAACGGGCTCTCACGCGGACAGTCCGACGCGCTCGTGCTCCTCTGCGTCAGCGGCTTCATCTACCTCACCGTCGCCCGCAAAGGTCGATTCGCCATGTGGGGTGGATTCTGCCTCGCCGGCGCCGTCGCGGTGAAGATCATCCCCGCCCTGCTCATCGTCTACCCGCTCTGGCGGCGCGATCTCCGCTCGCTCGTAGGCTTCGCCTGCGGCTTGCTCCTGCTGCTCATCGTCATCCCCTCCATCGCCTTCGGCCCCGCCCAAGCCCTTGAGTACAACCTCCAGTGGCTCCGCGTCATGGGTGCGCCGGGCCTCGGCAACGTCGTCAGCGCCCTGGGTCAAGGCGACACCTCACGCAAGTTCGAGCTCTACGGCCTTTCGGGCACCGAGAGTCAGTCGCTGGTGGCCGTGGCGCACAACCTCGCCCACCTGACCACCCCGCGCGGCTTCCGCCCCGAAGACGCCGACTGGTGGTCTCGCCCGCTGCTGATCGTCGTCGGCGGTTCGATGTTGCTCATCACACTTTTCGCCTCAGGCTGGCGCAGCGTCCCCGCCATCACCAGCGGCCTGCGCGAACGCGCCGCCGCGTTTCTGCGCTGGCCCACGAGCGCCGATCCCGCCGCACCCGCGACCATCGCTCTTTTGCTCTGCGTGATGCTCGTCGTCACGCCCGTCTGCCACACGCACTACTTCGCCTTCGCGTTACCGATCGTCGTCTGGCTCGTCAGCCGTGGCGTCCGCGAACACCCGCACCAGGCCCTCAGCGGGTTGGGCTGGCTGCTGGGCTTTGCCTACCTCACTGCCCACGCCCTACCACGCCTGCCGGGCCTGCAGATCCTGCAAGACACGGGCGTGATGATGTTCACCGGCATCGCGGTGTTCCTGCTCGCGGCGAAGCTGCTGAGGCAAGCGCGAAACATCGAGCGTCAATCCATGACTCTGTGAGGGTTGGAATACGCTTGAACGACGAATGCCTGAGGCCATGCGAACGGATTTTCGGCCTCAGGACCGAGTTCGCCCGTGGCCATCACGGTGTACCCGGCTCCCAAATGGCGACCGAGTCGTGCCGCTTTCTTTGCCACAAACTCGACTTGATCGAGCATCTCTTTCCGATTGTCACAGTTGGTAAACAACTCGTGATGTCGACACGAAAGATCGAACGCAAGCACGTCATTGCGCGATGGCGTACCTGAGCACCCGTACATGTGCACGACCCATCTCACACCACCAAGTTCCATCTCCGAACCAATGACGCGGTGGTTCAGCCATTCAGCCCAGTCAGCTTCTGAGAAATCGAGCCCGATGGCTTGACAACGCGCACGGATATCCGCTTCTGGAACTCCGAGGACGTAGATCTGTTTCAACGCCCCATCATTCGAAAGCCAGAACTGATCCGCGAACGTGTGAAGAGCGTTGCGAACGTGCTCGTCCATCCGTGTTCACCGTCTGGGTGCGACTCGCGACTTTCCCCAATCACCCGTTCGGGAAGGCCTTCTTGTAGTCCTCAACGAACTTCTTCAGCCCCGAGTCCGTCAGCGGGTGGTTCAGCGTCGCCTTGATCACGCTCAGCGGCACCGTCGCCACGTCCGCGCCCGCCAGGGCACAGTCGACCATGTGCTTGCTGTGCCGAACGCTCGCGGCCAGGATCTTCGTCCGGAAGCCGTAGTTGTCGTAGATCTGCCGCATCCGCTGGATCAGGTCCATTCCGTCCTCGGCCACATCGTCCAGCCGCCCGATGAACGGCGAAACCAGGAACGCCCCCGCCTTCGCCACCATCAGGGCCTGCAGAGGCTGGAAGACCAGCGTCATGTTCGTCTTGATCCCCTGGTCGCTCAGGGCCTTGCAGGCCTTGAGGCCGTCGACGGTCGTGGGGAGTTTGACCACGATATTGCTGGCAATTTTCACCAGTTCGCTGGCTTCTTTCATCATCCCGTTGAACTCGGTGGAGATGACCTCCCCCGAGACCGGGCCCTTGACCACCTCGCAGATTTCCTTCAGGCGGGCGTGATACGAAACGCCCTTCTCCTTGGCGATCAGCGAGGGGTTGGTGGTGACGCCGTCGAGGACCCCGAGGGCGGCGGCTTCTTTGATTTCGTCCAGATTCGCGGTGTCGATGTACAGTTCCATAGTGGTTCGATGCTAGCAGCATCGCGCACGGTTCGCACCTGTTCACCAGCCCGCCCGAAACGCGAAAAACGTCATTCGGGAGGTTTGCTCGGCCCGGGCACCCGTTCAGGGGCTGCACCTTCGCCGAAGGAAACCGGTAGACTGAAGCAGCTGCCCCCCGGATCGGGTCTTTCGAAAGACCGCCGCGGGCGCTGGTTTTGCGCATCGTCCCTCGGCTGAATCACCCGTTCGATCCGCAACGGACTGACTGGCATCAAAGTGTGGCTGAGTCTTCACAAACCAACCGACGTAGACATGGCGATTGGTGGTACCGGTTTGGCGTGGCGGGAGGTTCGGGAAGTGGGGGGCAGGGGGTGGG
>JACVCS010000100.1 GCA_016741915.1 Phycisphaerales bacterium
TTGGGTATGTGCCGAGCGTGGTGTATGACGTTGGCGGCGCGGTGGGCGGGTGGACGGCGGAGATGATGCGGGTGATGCCGGGGGCGGAGTTTCATGTCTTTGAGCCGCTGGCGGAGCATCGGGGGGACTATCGCGAGGGGCTGGCGGAGGTGAAGCGGCTGGGTGGCGGGCGGGTGCATGTGCACGCGACGGCGCTGTCGGACGTGACGGGGGCGGTGGAGATCGCGATGACGGAGGATGGGGTGGGGACGTCGGTGCATCGCACGGCAAGCGTGCAATCTACGCCGGTGAAGGTGGCGTGCCATCGGTTGGATGAGTATGCGGCGGGGAAGGGGTTGCCCGCGGCGGATCTGGTGAAGATGGATGTGCAGGCGCACGAGGATGCGATTCTGCGGGGGATGGGGAGGCTGTTGGATTCGGTGCAGGTGTTGATTTTGGAGACGTGGCTGCGGAAGTGCTATGGGCCCAAGACGCCGCTGCTGACGGAGTTGGTGGCGGATCTGCGTGAGAAGGGGTTCACGTTTGTGCGGGTGATTGATGAGTATTACAACGATCGGCACGAGCTGCTGGCGATGGACGCGGTGTTCATGCGGCGGTCACTGCTGGAGAGGCTGGCGGTATCGCCCGGCGGGTTGATCGAGGGGCAGGCGGTGGTGGTTGGGCGGTGAGTGGGCGCGGGTGGGCGGGGATGCATGAAGGGATGGACGTATGAAGCTGTTTCCGCACGATGCGTATCAATCGCTGACGAGGGTCTTTCGGGGTGATGAGGCGGTTGTGGCGTTGGATGTGGGTGGGAACGAGGGGCACACGGCGCGGCGGATGCTGGGGCTGTGGCCCTCGGCGCGGGTGGTGGCGTTTGAGCCGTCGCCGGCGATTTTGCCTGTGTTGAGGGCGGAGGCGATGAAGGGTCCGGGGTTTGAGGTGGTGGAGGCGGCGGTGGGTTCGCGCGAGGGGAAGGTGAGCTTTCACGTGACGGGGGATCACTGGTGCTCGAGTGTGCTGCCGCCGAGTGAGCTGGGGAAGCGGTATTACGGGTCGTGGCTGGAGGTTTCGCGGAAGGTGGAGGTGCCGCTGGTGACGTTGGATGGATGGGCGGGGCGGAATGGGGTGAAGCGGGTGGATCTGATCAAGGTGGATACGCAGGGGTATGACCTGGAGGTGCTGAAGGGCGCGGAGGGGTTACTACGCACCGGCGGGGTGCGGGCGGTGAACTGTGAGTTTCAGTTTGCGCCGGAGTATGAGGGGTGCTCGACGTTTTCTGAAATTGATCAGTACATGAAGGGACTTGGGTTCTACCTGTACCAGATTCATGAAGTGTGGACGAAGGGGAATGAGGAACAGACTTCGTGCGGGGATGGGCTGTGGTTGAAGGCGGAGGTGCTGGCGGAGCTGCGCGGGCGAAGTGATCTGCCGGATCTGACGCCGGCGGGGCGGATGCGGCGCGCGATGGCGGAGCGGGGGGTGAACGGGCCTGTGGCGGTGTATGGGGCGGGTCGGCATACGCGGCAGGCGCTGCCGGCGCTTGGGGAGAGTGCGGGGAAGGTTGTGGCGGTGATCGATGACAACCCGGCGCTGCGGGGGACGGCGATCGAGGGCAAACCGGTGATAGACTCGCGGGAAGCGATGAACCGGGGGTTGAAAGCTGTGGTGCTTTCCAGCGACGTGCACGAGGCGGCGCTTTGGCGGGCGGCGGCGGGTTTGCGGGCGAACGGGGTTGAGGTGATTGCGTTGTACGGGCGGTATGAAGGTTGAAGTGAATCAACGGCGTTGAGATGAGAGAAAAGGTCCTTCAGAACGAGGAATGAACTATGCTGACGCTTGTGACGGGTTCGTCTGGGTTGATCGGGTCGGAGGCGGTTGCGTTCTTTGATCGCATGGGGTTTGACACCATCGGTGTTGACAACAACATGCGGCGGGAGTTCTTTGGGCCCAAGGGGGACACGACGCAGAACCGGCTTCGGCTGGAGGGGCAGTGCAAGCGGTTCCGGCATGTGACGCTGGATATCCGGGATCGTGCGGGGGTGGAGCGGCTGTTTGCGGAGTATCCGGTGGAGCTGGTGATCCATGCGGCGGCGCAGCCGAGCCATGATCTGGCGGCGAGCCGGGTCTTTGATGACTTTGAAGTGAACGCGATGGGGACGCTGAACCTGTTGGAGGCGACCCGGCGGCACCGGCCTGGGGCGGTGTTTATTCAGGTTTCGACGAACAAGGTGTATGGGGACGGGCCGAACTTTGTGGAGTTGAAGGAGGAGGCGACGCGGTACGAGTATGCGGACCCGGCGTATGCGCACGGGATCAGCGAGGCGTTCTCGATCGATCAGACGAAGCACTCGCTGTTCGGGGCGAGCAAGGCGGCGGGTGATCTGCTTGCGCAGGAGTATGGGCGGTACTTCGGGATGAAGACCGGGGTGTTTCGGGGCGGGTGTTTGACGGGGCCGCAGCACGCGGGGGTTGAGCTGCACGGGTTTTTAAACTATTTGGCGCACTGCGCGGTGAATGAGAAGGCGTACACGATCTTCGGGTACAAGGGCAAGCAGGTTCGCGATCAGATCCATTGCTACGACGTGATCAACGCGTTCTGGCAGTTTGCGCAGCAGCCGCGGGCGGGGGAGGTGTACAACCTGGGCGGGGGGAAGGGGAACTCGGCGTCGCTGATTGAGTGCGTGGAGATGCTCGCGAAGGCGACGGGCGGGAAGCGGCCTGTGATGAGCTACAACCCGGAGAACCGCATCGGCGACCACATCTGCTATTACAGCGATATGCGGAAGTTCATGTCGCACTACCCGGCGTGGAAGCTGACGTACACGCTGGAGCAGATCGTTGAGGAGATGTGCGAGTGTGCGCGGCGGCTGCGGGCGGTGGCTTGAGCGAACATGGCACAGGGCCACAGGGCCACAGGACACAGAAGACGGGGAGTTGGCACGAAGGCTCGAAGGGTGCTGAGCTTGCCTTCGTGTTTTTTTTTCAACGAAGGGAGGGAAGGAATGGAAGGGGGAAAGAGCTTTACCACAGAGACAATGAGGCACGGAGAGAGGCAGGGGAGTAGGGAAGAGGGAAGAGCGATGCAGAATGGGTCATCGCCGAGGCGTGCTGGGGCTTGGTGGTTCTTTCTGCGATTGCCAATTGCCGAATCCCGATTGCCTGTCTTGGTCAACGAAGGGAGGGAAGGAATGGAAGGGGGGTTGGTGGGGAGGGGGTGGGAGGAGATTTAGAAGTTGGTGATTTGGGGGTCGGCGTTGGATTGGCGGACGGTTTCGACGACTGGGCGGGCCTTGGCGAAGCGGATGGCGGATTCGACGCCGTCGACCATGCGTTTGAGTGTGAACTCATCGCGGGCGGTGGTGAGGGCGTTGTGGGCCATGGCTTTGAGGCGTTCTGGGTTGCTGAGGAGGTTTTGGAGTTCGCGTGCGAGTTCGCGGGGGTTGTTGTGTTCGAAGGTGAGGCCGTTGGACCCGGGGCGGAGGGCTTCGACTTCGGGGCCGTGGAGGTGCATGGTGTTGCCGACGACGACGGGGAGGCCGAAGCCGAAGGCGTGGAGGAGGCTGAGGCCGATGTTGGAGGGGTAGACGAAGACGTCGGAGGAGAGGAACCACGGGGCGAGGTCGAGGTCTTTGTAGATGGCGCCGGTGAAGCGGACGTTGTCCTGGAGGTTGAGTTGTTTGGCGAGGGCTTTGAGGGCGGGGGCGGCTTCGCCGTCGCCGACGATGGTGGCGGAGATGGTGGGGAAGTGTTGGCGGAGGATGGCCATGGCCTGGAGGAGGATGTCGGTGCGGTTGAGGTGTTCCAGGCGTGAGACGAAGAGGAGGCGTGGGCCCTGGTCGAGGCGGTGTTGTTCGCGGAAGGCTTGGAGGTCGGCGGGGCGGTCGAGCCAGTGTTGACGGGCGGCTTGGATTTCGGATTGATCGATGGTGTTCTGAGCGACGAAGATGCGGTGGCGGTCGAAGCCGGCGCGGGTGAGGTCGTCGGCGACGTTGTGGCTGTAGACGATGATGCCCTGGCAGAGGCGGGAGACGGACCAGCGGAGCCAGCGTTTCATCGGGCCTTCTTGCTTGGAGTAGCCGTGGCCCCAGACGAGGGTGGGGATGCCTCTGAAGCGGGTCCAGAGGAGCGCGGGGAGGAGGCTGAGGTGGCGGATGTTCCAGTTGAGGATGGCCACGTCGCAGGAGGAGGATTTCACGAGGCTCGAGGGGAGGGCGTTCCACTTGAACTCGCGGAGGGGGCCCGGGAGGGAGGTTGGGTTGTAGGGGACGGCTTCGAAACCTTCGGCGGGGACGTTGGGGATGGCTTTGTTCTGGCCGAAGTGAACGAGGAGGCGGATGCCGGGGCGGCGCGCGAGCTCTCGGTAGACCGGGACGCGGTACTTGGCGAGGGTGGGCTGCTGCATGTAGACGCGGATGGTGGGCAAGATTTCGCTCGGGGCGGTGGTGGGCCGCGTGGATTGTCGGAACATAGCACCCTTTCCCCCTGGCAGAGTGCATCGGCCAGCGTAGCGAACTGGGTCAATGAAGTTCTGAAGGGATACGGGGGACGGGGGAAGGTGTTGCGGTGGCGCGGAAGAACTGGGAAGAACGCTGACAACGGCGGGTCGGTGGGGCTATCGTGGGGCGATCTGGTTGGAATCCGGCTGGGTCCGCGCGTGATTGTGCGAACTTGCGAAGGAGCGGTTATGGGTCTTTCGGCGTTGAAAATGGGTTTGGTGGGTGTGGCGGGGTTGGCGGCGGTGATCGTGGGCGGGTGCGGGAAGAGCAACGCGACGATGGAGGTGCGGGACTATCTGGTGGGGAGTTATGACAGCGCGGCGCAGGCGAAGGCGGACCCGGACTATCGGGTGATCGTGCTGCACATGGCGGCGTGCTGGACGGATCGGAAGGATGGGCCGTGGATCTATGTGGAGCAGGCGGTGGCGGAGATGCAGCAGGCGCCGTACCGCCAGCGGGTGTACCGGCTGGTGGACCTTGGCAAGGGGCAGGTTCGGTCGGATGTGTACGAGCTGCCCGGGACGCCCGCGGAGGTGGTGAAGAACTTTGCGGGGCAGTGGAAGAGCGAGAAGCCGCTGGCGGGGATCAGCCCTGAGCAGTTGACGCTGAAGGACGGGTGCTCGATCACGCTGACGCGGCAGGCGGACGGGGCGTATGTGGGCGCCACGGGCGTGGAGACGTGCGCGTCGAGCCTGCGCGGGGCGGCGTATGCCACGAGCGAGGTGATTCTGACGCGCGAGGTGCTGCGGTCGTGGGACCGTGGGTATGACAAGAACGGGAAGCAGGTTTGGGGCGCGGAGAAGGGTGGGTATGTGTTTGTGAAGAAGGTGGAGGAAGGCCGTAAGCAGTAGGCACTGGGCACTGGGGACGAGGTTCTCTTGGGTTACAGCACGAGTCTGACGCGGAGCAGGTTGGTTGCTGCGCGGCGGATGAGCTGTTGCTCGCCTTCTTCGCGGAGCCAGCGGTCGAGCTCGAACTTGGAGGAGGCGTCGGCGGCGCGGACGGTCAGCACGCCTCGCGAGAAGGAGACGATCGCGAAGCGGTCTTTGAGCTGATCGGGGAGGAGCTGGGCGAGGGTGTCACCCAGTGAGCCAACGGAGCGGGCTTGGCGCTTGAGGTCTTTGGCGAGGGCACCGAACTGATCGCGGAGGGCGAGGTCTTTCTCGTAGGGCTTGCGGAGAGACTGCAGGCGGCGGATGAGCGTGGGGTCTTCGTCGGGATTGCGGGGGAGGAGCGGCATGGCAAATAGCAAATTTGCAAATTTCCAAAGAGCAAATAAGAGAAGACAAAGACAGGAAACGGGGGTATCAGACTCGGAAGATTGCGCCTAAGCGTTTGCCCATGAAGACGCTGGCGCCGACGAGGGTGATGGTGAGCAGGGCCATGCCCCAGACGCCCATGGCGGCGGCGATGTTGTTGCCGTCGCCGAGGCGGTTGGTGAAGCTGAAGATGGCTTTGGTGATGGGGTAGTGCTGGGGCTGTTGGGCGAGCATGAGGGAGTCGGAGACTTCGAGCATGGCGAAGGAGAAGGCCAGGAGGGCGCCGGCGATGAGGTTGGCGGCGATGAGGGGGATGATGATTCTTCGGACGGCGGTGAGGCGGGAAGCGCCGAGGTTCATGGCGGCTTCTTCCATCTGCCCGCTGGTTTGTTCGAGCCCGGCGACGGTGGCGCGGACGATGTAGGGGAGGCGTCGGACGGCGTAGGCGATGATGAGGAGCGGGATGGGGTTGGGGGTTGAGCCGACGATGCTGACGAGGCCGTCGAGGGGGTCGCCTTTGCCCAGGGGCCAGGAGAGGCTCATGGCGACGTAGCCGAAGGCGAGGACGAGGCCCGGTACGGCGAGGGGGAGCATGCAGAGGGCGTCGAGGAGTGCGCGGCCCTTGATGTTGGTGCGGACGATGAGGTAGCCGACGAGGATGCCGAGCGCGAGGTCGATGACGACGGCGGCGGCGGCGAGTTTGAGGGAGTTGGTGATGGCGGAGAAGCTGTCGGGGTGGGTGAGGGCTTGTTGGAAGTGGTCGGTGGTGTAGCGGGAGGGGAGGACGGACTGGTACCACGCGCCGGTGGCGCTGACGCTGTTGAGGATGACGCCGAGGTGTGGGAGGAGGGCGAGGGTGATGACGGTGAAGAAGAGGAAGGTGGCGGCGAGGCCCGGGAGGAGGGGGAGTTTTTCTTCGGAGGAAGCGCGGCTGGCCTTGGCTTGCATGGCGTGGGCGCGGCCGCCGAAGATTTGTTTGCCGAGGAGGTAGATGGTCACCGCGAAGGTGAGCATGACGAGGGTGAGGGCGTATGGGCGTGGTGAGGATTCGACTTCTTTGAGGCCTTCGAAGATTTGGACGGGTGTGACGGCGCGGTATTCGAAGATGAGGGGTGTGCCCAGTTCGGTGAAGGACCAGATGAAGACGATGGTGCCGCCGGCGAAGAGGCCGGGGCGGATGAGTGGGAGGGTGATGGAGAAGAAGCGTTTGAAGAAGCCGGCGCCGAGGTTTGTGGCGGCTTCGTCGAGGGCGGGGTCGAGGTTGGCGAGGGCGGCGGTGGCGTTGAGGAAGATGATGGGGTAGAGGGAGAGGGCCTGGACGGTGATGACGCCGAGGTATTTGGCGTTGCCGAGGATGTCCCACTGGGTGCCGAGGAGGGCGTTGAGGGCGCCTTCGTGCCCGAGCATCATTTTGACGCCGATGGCACCGACGAAGGGTGGGAGGATGAGGGGGATGAGGATGAGTGCGTTGAGGGCTTTTTTGCCTGGGAAGGCGAAGCGTGTGGAGAGAAGGGCGAGGGGGAGGGCGATGAGGATGGCGAGGAAGGTGGTGCCCAGGGCGACGGAGAGGGAGTTGAGGATGCCCTGGCTGGTGGCGGGGTCCTGGAAGACGAGTTTGAGATGGTCGAGGGTGAAGCCCGAGCGGCTGGCGGTGTCGGCGTAGAAGGCGCCGCGGAGGGTGAGGTAGATCGGGTAGAGCAGGAAAAGAGAAAGCAGGGCAAGGATGATGCCCATGAGGGTGTAGTTGGCGGCGTTTTTGCCCAGACGGGAGCCCAGCATGATGGGCGGAGTGTATCGGGGGAGATGCTGAGCGGTTGGGTGGCGCGGGGGTTACTTGTTTGTGTCGGGGGCCGGCGCGGGGGCGGGAGCAGGCTCGGCGGGGCGGGGCTGGTCGGGCTCGGTCTTTTCGTTGCCCCAGATTCGGCGTGCGGCGAGGGCCTGCTCGGCGCGGGCGAGGTCCATGTCGCTGGCGCGGAGCTTCATGCGCTTGAGGCCTTCGTCGAGCCAGGTTTGGTTGTCGAACTGGAAGCCCAGGTAGGCGAGGAGGAAGGCGGACTCGTCGCCCAGGGCGGTCATGCCCTTGCCCATCTCGAGCGAGAGTTCTTGCGCGAGGGCCTCGGCGCGCTTGGCGGGGAGGATGGCGGCGGGGTCGTAGCGGACGGGGAGCATCTCGGGGTGGTCGATGAAGAGTGCGCGAAGGGCGGTGGCGGAGGACATGGTCAGGCCTGCGCCGAGCTGGGCGTGAACGCGACCGACGCGGGCCATGACGTCGCCGGCGGTTGCGGAGAGCGGGTCGGGGCTGATGAACATGGCGCGGGTGTAGAGGGTCTCGGCGTCGAAGTAGCGCCCCGCGGAGAGGGCGGCGGCGGCGTCGGTCATGAGCTTGGCATAGTCGGGGAGGTTCTTCTCGGCGTCGGCGGAGAGGAGGCTCTTCAGCCGCTCGCCCTGACGCATCGACTGCAGGGCCTTGGTGAGTTGCTGGTCGGCGTAGACGTCCCACTCTGTGCGCGGGCGCGGCGGGGCTTGCTCGGGGTTTCGGTTGCGCGACGGCAAGAACTCCTCGCCCGGCAGCGGCGCGGGCTTGGAGGGATCGACGGGGCGGGTGGGCGTGCCGGCGAGATCCAGACGCAGGCGCGGGGCGGCGTCGATGGGTTGAGCGGCTTGGCGTTCGGCGTCGGCGCGCAGGCCGGCGAGACGCTGACGGAGCAGGCGGAGTTCGGTCTGTGCGGGGTCTTCGCCCTTCAGGGGAGCGTTGGGGTTGTTGCGGTTGGCGGAAGAAGCGCCGGTTTCGAGTTCGGCGCGGGTGGGGCGGGGCTCGCGGGCGGCGCGGGATTCGCGCTCGTCGGGGCCTGTGCGGGCGGGGCGGAGGCCCTCGGGGCGGCGGAGATCGGCGGCGCCGGCGGCGGTACGGAAGCGGTCGGCGATGTCGGAGTAGGCGGTGCGGGCGGGGCTTGTGCCGCCGGCATTGGGGGCGGAGGGTGCGAGTGCGGCGGGGGTGCGCTCCGGGGGTGGGGCTGGGAGGCGGGTGGAGATTGCGGTGGCGGAGGAGGGGGAGGTGGCGCGGGCGGGGGTGGGGGCGGACATGGCAGAATCGGGCTCGCCGCCGGCCGCCTCGAGCACGAACGAGCGCTCGGGGATGTGCGACGCCCGCGCCCGCATGCGCAGCACGCGACCCGGGCCCAGCCGCGCAACCAGCGTGTCCGTCAGCTTCGCCAGCTCGCCGTCGCCCCCGCCCCGGGCGGGGTCCAGCCACCGGCTCGCCTGGCGGTGCCCCAGCCTCCGCAGGCCGCGGGCGTGCAGCGTCAGGCCCTCGACGCCGTGGCCCAGGTGCGCACGCTCCAGCCCCGGGCGCAGCAGCGCGTGCCAGTGCAGCCGATCGCGCGACGGCGCGCCGGCACGGGCCACCACCTCCACCGGCGCCAGCCGCGGACGCAGCAGCGTCAGCCGCATTTCCCGGCACCCGGCGCCCCGCCGCTCCAGCCCCGCGCACAGCGAGACCAGCAGCTCACGCACGCACAGGTCGATGCTCTCCGGCCGGTCCGTCGGACCGGCCAGCACCCGGCAGGCCATCGGCTCCGGACGCACCACGATCGGCGTGATCGACTCCGCCCGACGCCCCAGCGCCTGATCGATCCGGCGCAGAACCTCGGCCCCCGCACGCGCCGCCAGCTCGCCCCGCGGCATCCGCAGCAGCTCGCCCACCGTCCGCACGCCCACCTCGCGCAGCGGCTCCTGCTGCCCCGCGCTCAGCCGCAGCGCGGCGATCGGCAGCGGGCCCAGCGCCCCCTCCACCCCACCGGCCCCGACCACGCACGCCCGCGACGCCCCGAACCGCGCCAGCGCCCACGCCGCGCCGAAGCACGGCGCCGCCGCCGCACGCGCCGCCAGCCCCGCCCTCTCAAAGTGCCCGACCACACGACGGGTCATCTCCTCCACGCCGCCGAACAGGTGCGCGCAACCCGTCGCGTCCAGCAGCAGACCGTCCGGAGCGTCGGGCGCCGCCCGGGGCGTGAACCGCAGCGCACGCTCGCCCAGCCGCCGCAGCGCACGGCCGATCAGCCCCGCGTCGAACGCCCCCACGTGCAGCGCGCCCCGGACCAGCGCCCGGGCGTGGCTCAGGCTCATCCCCGGCACCACACCCGCACGCTCGCCCAGCTCGCAGCAGGCCGCCACCAGCTCGCGCTGCCGCTCCTCGCGGCTCAGCAGCACGACGCACGACGGATCAACCCGCGACCTCCGCCTCTCCAGGTCGCTCGCCAGCCTCGGCAGATACACAGACAAAGCGATCACGCGACTCCCTCTGCAGCGCGAACGTCCTGTCCATCGCGACCATCGATCGCAGTCCCTTGCATCGAAGAACACCCACACACTGACGGACCTTCCCCACCGCCGACGCCGCGCGACGCACACGCCAACGCGTCGCCGCCGCCGACAACACCCTCACCTCCCACGGAGGACGCGCCAGGTGCACCATCCACCCGCCGCACTCCGCCGCCAGCTGCAGCCGACGCGTCGCGGCCATGTCGAACCCCGACCCGTCGGCCACCACCAGCACCGACGAACTCCGCGCCGCCAGGTCCGCCGACCACAGACGCACCCCGGCCTCCTCCGCGTCAACAAACAGCGACCTCGACAGCAGATCCCCCCCACCCACCCCACCCACCC
>JACVCS010000025.1 GCA_016741915.1 Phycisphaerales bacterium
GGACTCCACCGTCCTGGCCGGCCCCACCGGGTCCGGCCCTCCCCCGCCCCGCCCCGTCCCCGCCCCACCGCCTCCGCCACTTCCGCCACCGCCCGCTCCAGCACCCGCCGATGCCTTCTCCTGCTTCAGCAACATCGCCACATACTCACGCGGGATCGAGATCACCACGTTGATCTTCGTCGGAAAGCCCTTCGGATCGGCGACGGTCATGTTCTCCGTCCCCATCGCCACCTTGAACTCCACATCGTTGTTGCTCGACGTGGATCGCCCCGCACTCCCGCCGCCGCCGCCACGGTTGATGTCGTCCCCCGTGTTCGACCGCAACCCGGGCTCCGCCCCAGGCCCGCCTGTGGTATCTGAAGTTTCCTTCGATGTCTCTCGCGTCTCGGTCTTCACCGATCCCTTCCCCACCGGCAGCACCGAGTTGGTCACCTTCGTCACCCGCGTCACATCCGCCTGCGCCGTCACCGCCACGATCACCTTGGGGATGTACGACACCGCGTCGAGCACCTTGCTCTGCACACGCTCTTCGATCTTCGCCACCAGTTCCAGATAATCACCCGAGCGATAGTCCGCCGCGGATCGCGCCGTGTACTGCCGCCCCGACGTCTGATCGATCACCTTCACGTCCGTCACCGACAGCCCCGCCCGCGCCCCGGCCACCATCGCCGCCACCGCATCAACCATCTCACGGTCCAGCGACTTGCCCGCCTTCATCGTCAGCGCCACCGAGGCCGTGGGCTTGCGGTACGCCATCCCGATCCCCACCGGCTCCGGCGCATCGATCAGCACCCGGGCGCTCTCAACTCCCCGGAAGTTCGTCAGGATCAGCGACAGTTCATTGTTCAGCGCCTGGTTCTGCTTGAACTCCGTCTGCGAGCGCGAGTCCATCCAGTTGTTCTGCTGCAGCAGGTTGCTGAAGAGCATTTGCGTGTTCTGAGGCAGTTTCCCCGCCTCGCCCAGCATCCCGATCGCCCGCCGCTGAATATCGGGCGACACCATCAGCCGCCCGTTCTCCATCTTGTACGCGATGCCGAACGTATCCAGCGCGTCCTTCGCCCGCACCTGATCCTCGGGCGTCGCCCCGGGCATCAACTCCACCACCGTCTGCTTCGACGACTGCACCGCCACCAGCAGCAGCGCCATGACGATGATCACCCCAAAGCTGGCGAACAACAGCTTCCCCGCCAGAGGCAGAGCGCCCAGTTGCTTCCCGATCGTTTCAAAGGCGGCCTTCAGCCGGCCCATGCGCCATCCTCCTGGGCTTCCGCCGCACGATCCTCGCGCGGGCTCGGTCCGCGAAACAACAACTGTCTCGCCCGAGGCCCTTGAAGTCGGCTACCTCACCGCTCTGGCTTGAAGCACGCGCAGAAAAAAACCGCATACGCTGCGCACCGCGCAGGAACTGCCGCTTCTCACGCTTGCGATCAACAAAAGCTCCAGCCCTCGGCCACATCGCACATGGCACGGGGCCACATGGCACAGCAAGCCAAATCAGTGAGTCCACCCCCCCGGCCAATCAACCCGCCCAACGCCCATCCGAATGTGCCATGTGGCCCTGTGCCATGTGGCCCTGTCTCAGATCCTGACCTGCTTCAACTCGTCATACGCCGCCTGCACCTTGTTCCGCAGCGCCAGCGCCATCCGGAACGCCTGGTCCGCCTTCTGCGTCGCAAGCAGCACATTCTCAACATCGCCCCGCCGGCCCGCCGCAAGATCCTCCACCGCCGCCGTCGCTTCCTGCTGCGCCTCGTTCAACTTCTCCAGGTTCTTCACCAGCGAGTCCTTGAACGACGCACCGCCCGCCGTCGTGCCACCCTGCCCGCCCGCACCCACGCCCTGCACACCGCTCAACCCAGCCAGCGGGTTCACGTTCGCGCCGACTTTGCCAATCTGATCCGCCATACGCCACTCGCCCTGTTCTCAGGCGTCGCGGCTCTCCAGAGCCGTGCGCCTTCGTCTTCATTCCACCGGCTCTTCCACCGCCGGGCATCCCTCAATCCAGTCTACCGACTCACGCAATCAACCGCAGCGCCGCGGCGAACATCTGCTTCGTCGCCTCCGCCGCCATCACGTTCGCCTCGTACGCCCGCACCGCCTCCATCGCGTTCACCGTCTCGGTCACCGTGTTCACGTTCGTCCGCGCCACATACCCCTTGAAAGGCCCATCCTTAAACGCGTACGGGCTCGACGGGTCCCACTCTCCCGGCTGCACCGGCGTGGGATCCAGCTCAATCCTCGCGACCCGAACCCCAAAGGCTTGCTCACCCGCCTGCACGCCCTCGCTCGCCGCCTCGAACATCACCCGCCGAGCCCGGTACGGGTTCAGCCGCCCCTGCGAGTCCAGCAGCGCATCCGCGTTGGCGATGTTCGCCGAGGCGACATCCAGCCGAACCTTCTGCGCCATCATCCCCGAGGTCGAAATGTCCAGTGCGCCGTACATGGTGTTTCAACTTCTTCTTGGTGGCACGGCTCTCCAGAGCCGTGCGCCTTGAGTCTTCAGGTGGTACGGCTCTCCAGAGCAGAGCCGTGCGATCTTGCCTTACACACGCTCAGCAATCGCCGAACGCAGGATCTCAAACCTCGAACGCAGCAAATCCGAGGCCAATCGGAACGTCGCCGCGTTCTCCACCAGATCCTTCATGAGCGTCTCAAGATCCCGGTTGTTCCGATCGTGCGCAAGAACACCGGGTCCGGTCGTCCCGGGGCGCAAAATCAGCCCGCCGTGCGCATCAACCGCCAGTTCCGACGTCTCCTGAATCTCCAACTCGCCCGCCCCGCCGCGCTCACGCTTGCGGTCGATCGCCTGCCCCAACGCCTGCTGGAACCCCGAAACCGAAACGTCCATCTGCCGGAAGTTCGGCGTGGAAATATTCGCGATGTTGTGCGCAATGAGCCGCTGCCGCTGACCGGCAAAGCTCATGAGCTTCTCCAGGGCGGGCACCGCGCCGGCTGATCCGATCTCGCTCATGCATCACCCTCCGCAATCAGAGTTCCACATCCACCAGCGATTCGCTCTTCCACTTCTTCAGCTTGAGCCCAAGCGTGCGCACGCCGATGCCCAGGGCGTGGGCCGTCTTCTGACGGTGCCCGCGGAAACGCTGCAAAGTCGAGATGATTGCGTCCCGCTCGATATCTTCTAAAAGACGGTCCATGATGGGCACAACCGTCGCCTGTGGCCCGGGTTTCACCTCAGTCAAGCCGCTGTGTGAACCGTTCACATGCACTGCGCCGTTGAGGTTCCGCAAGCTTTCAGAAGACTGCGAACCGCTCATCCCCGGCGCATCGAGGCTCATCCCCGCGTTACCCTGCAAGAGCCACGGCTCCACCAGATCGCGGTCGATCCGACCATCTTTGCTCAAAACCACCGCGCGTTCGCAGATGTTCTGCAACTCCCGCACATTCCCGGGCCAGTGGTACCCGCTCAAGACCGCCAGCGCGTCGGGCGTGAAGGACACCTCACCCTTCCCGTCCCGGCGGGCGATCTCGCTCACAAAGTGCCCCGCCAGCGTCGCCACGTCCTCCAACCGATCCCGCAGCGGCGGCAGATGGATCGGCAGCACGTTCAGTCTGAAGAACAGGTCCTGCCGGAAATCCCCCCGGGAAATGGCCTTGGGCAGGTCGCGGTTGCTGGTGGCAACCACGCGGACGTCCACACCAATCGAGAGGCTGGAGCCGACACGCTCGATGACGCGTTCCTGCAGGACGCGCAGGAGCTTCGCCTGGATGCGGGTGCTGACCTCGCTGATTTCGTCCAGCAGCAGGGTGCCGTGGTCGGCGAGTTCGAATCGGCCCTTGCGGGTCTTCTCGGCGCCGGTGAAGGCACCACGTTCGTGACCGAAGAGCTCGCTTTCGAGCAGGTTCTCGGAAAGGGCCGCACAGTTGACGCCCAGGAACGCATTGTTCTTTCGTGAACTGAGCTCATGGATCGCGCGGGCGACGACCTCTTTGCCCGTGCCCGATTCACCGATGATCAGCACGGTGCCGTGGCTTTCCGCCACGGCCATGACCTGGTCTTTCACCCGGCGCATCGCCGCAGACTCGCCCACGAGGCGGTTCAGGCCCCGGAAGGCCACCCCCCCGCTGCCGCCGGCTTGCGTCACGGCCCCGCCCATCTGGGCTTTCAAAAGGGCGTTTTCACGCGTCAGGCGGGCGTGCTCGATGGCACGCTTGACGCTGATGATGAGTTGGTCGCCCTCGAAGGGTTTGGTGACGTAATCGAAGGCGCCGAGCTTCATGGCCTTGACCGCGGTTTCGACGGTTGCGAAGGCGGTCATGAGGATCACGGGGAGATCGTCGTCGATCTTGCGGACTTCTTCGAGCAGTTCGATCCCAGTCATCCCGGGCATCTTCAGGTCGGTGACGATGCAGTCCGGGCGTCGCTGGGCGACGGCTTCGAGGGCCGCGGCCGCACCGTCGGCGGTGACGACCTGCATTCCCGCCCGGGTGAGGGTCGAGGAGACCGAGTCACGGAGCATTTCTTTGTCATCAACGACGAGCACCAAACCCATGCCGAGGCCCTCCTTGGCCAACCCGCACCCGTTTCGCGAAACCCGAGCGGGCTCGGGCGTTTCCTGGGGACTCCGTCCCCGGTGAATCTGCTATCGGCTTGAACGGTGGTGAAACCTGCAAAACATGCGCGGAGGAGTTTGCCCCAATCTTTCAGAATCTGCGCAGAGGGGAGATTCTGAAAGACTTTCGTCAGGCGGTGGGGAGGAGGATTTCGACGATGGCGCCGGGGCCGTCTTTGGGGTTGACGTTGGAGACGGTGACTTGGCCGTTGTGGGCGTCGATGATGCGGTGGACGATGGCGAGGCCCAGGCCTGTGCCGGCGGCGCGGGTGGTGAAGAAGGGGTTGAACATTCTGGAGGCGATGTCGGGGGTGATGCCGGGGCCGAAGTCGCGGATGGTCAGGGCGATCATGTCTCGGCGTGCGGGTGCGGCGGGGGTGGTGGAGGTGGAGGAGGAGGCGACGCGGCGTTTGCGGGCGCTGAGGATGATCTGGCGCGGTTGGGCTGGTAGGACGCCGACGTGCATGGCCTCGGCGGCGTTGCGGATGACGTTGACGAGGGCTTGGTGGAGGAGGCCCGCGTCGCCCTTGATGGCGAGGCGGTCGGCGTCGGGGCCCGGGCCGAGGATGGAAAGGGATTCCCACTCGGGGCCTGAGCCGCGGGCGGCCTCGGCGGCGCTGGCGAGGACCTCGCCCGCGCACAATCGGCCTTCGCTGATGCGGGTTTCGCGTGAGAAGGTCAGCACGTCGCGGACGATGGCGTCGAGACGGCTGACGGCGCTGGCGATCTTGGTGGCGGTGGTGGCTTGGGCGGGCCGGTCGGCGAGGTCTTCCTGAAGCTGGCGGGCGTAGAGGAGGATGGAGCCCAGCGGGTTGCGGACCTCGTGGGCGATGCCGGCGGCCATTTCGCCCAGCATCGCGAGATGACGCGAACGTTGCACCTGCTGGTTGGCGTCGGAGAGTTCTTGCTTGAGCTGGGCGACTTCGCGCTGCAGGGATTCGTGGGTGCTGGTGAGGCGCGCGGTGACGTCGTTGAAGGCTTTGAGGAGTGGTTCGAGATCGGCGGAGGTGATCGCTTGGGAAGCGTCGGGTGCGGGGAGCGGGACGGCGAGGGGGCGGTCGGGGGTGTTCAGGGTGGTCATGGCGGGTCCCGGGGGGGGAAAACTCAAAACTCAAAGCTCAAAGCTCAAAGCAGCAAAGTGGCAAAGTGGCAAAGTGGCAAAGTGGCAGAGTGGCAGAGTGGCAGAGTGGCAGAGTGGCAGAGTGGCTGAGTGGCAAAGAGCTTTGCTCTTGCTTGGTGCCGCTTTGCGCCTTTTCCGCTCTCATTTTTCAACCTTCGCGGTCTTGGTAGAGCGGGGTTGGGGCGGTGTTGGCTGGGCGGGCGATGTAGGCCTGGACGGCGCCGCGGCTGTTGGCGACGCCGGCGAGTTGCTCGCCGAGTTTGGTGCGTTCGGCTTGAAGTCGTGACTGGTCGTTGGCGTCGCGGAGGGAGACCTCGGTGACGAGCTCGTCGAGGCGCGAGAGGACGCGGAGGATCTCTTGACGCATCGGCTCGGTGATGCCCTTCACGCCTGAGAGAACACTGCCCGAGACGGCGGCGACCATGGGCTCGAGTTCGTCGTGGTGGGAGAGGAGTTCATCCACGAGCGGCTGACGCTCGGCGAGGATGCTCAGCACGAGTTCGATATCGCCCGCGGTGAGGGCCTCGCTCTGGCGTTGGCTGAGGGTGTTGATCTGCGCGGCGGCGTCGGCGGCACGCTGACCGACGCGGAGCAGGCGGGCGGCGAGGGCGGGGCCTTCGACGGTCTGCGCGGGGGTGGGGTTGTTTGGCGAGTTCGGGTTTGTGTTCATGGGCCATGTCTCCGACATGGTGAGGGGTGGTGAACAGTCAGCGGCGTCGATCAAGCCCCGTCCTAGGGCTTGGAAGCATCGGCGTCGGCCTGGGCGTTGTTGCGGGCGGCGGCGGCCGCGGCGGCGCGGCGGTCGAGCTCGCTGGTGGCGTCGAACCAGCGCTGCCAGTGGCGGCGCTGCATGGGCAGGTCGGGGTCGTTGAGGGCTTCTTCGGGGAGGGACTTGAGGTGGCGTTTGGCGAGTTCGTTGGCGCGGCGGGCTTCTTCCCATTTGCCCATGGCGACGTAGGCCGCGACGATCTGGGTGCGGGCGACGAGGGCGGAGGGCTCGCTGGCGTAGCGTTGGGCGGCGAGGTCGTAGGCGGCGATGGCGGCGGTGAAGTCTGAGCCCAGATCGAAGGCGCAGTCGCCAAGATAGAACATGCTGTTGCGGAGCATGATGCGGTCGAAGGCGCTGGTCTGTTCGGGGCGTTTGTGCCCCAGTGCGTCGACGACTTCCTGGAACTTGGTGGCGGCGAGGCGGAGGCGCTGTTCGCGGGTTTTTTCTTTTTCGATACGCTGGGCCTGGGGCATGTTCTGGCGCAGCTCGGCGGCGATCTCGGCGGCGGAGAGGCGGTTGGCGTCGGCGAGTTTGTACTTCACGGCGCTGAGGCGCGGGTGATTCTCGTATCCCTCGGCCCGGCGGAGCAGGGCGATGGCGCGGGGGTAGTCCTTGCCCTGGGCGTATTCGAGTTCGCCCAGCTCGGTGACGGCGTCGCGGAAGATGTCGCTTTTGGGCGTGACCCAGCGGCCGTCGACGACCTCGTTGAGCAGGTCGCGGGCGCTCTCGTCGTTGTCGGGGTCGGAATCGAGGAGGAGGCAGCGAGCGAGGGGGACGACGGAGCGGTCGGACCATTCGCCGGCGCGGTAGGCGTTGGCGACTTTGCTGAGGGTGGGCTTGCCGTTGACGTCGATGATCTCGCGCCCGGCGAGTCGGCGGTATTGCTCGCCGGCGGCGGTGTAGTCGCGTTCGGACTGGAAGATCTGGGCCAGGCGGAAGCGTGCTTCGTGTTTGCGTGGGTCGTCGTCGCTGGCGCCTTCGACGTAGGTGCTGAAGACAACTTTAGCGCTGGAGCGGTCGGCGGCGAGGTCGAAGCAATCGGCGGCGGAGAAGAGCGAGCGTGCGTAGGCGGTGTTGTCGGTAACGACGACGGCGTCGGCGTGGGCCTTGAAGTTCAGGGCGGCTTCGTAGAAGTGACGCTTGGCGGTGCTGGCGGTGACGGGTGAGACGCCCTGGACGGCTTGCTCGGCGGCGGGGGAGGAAGCGGAGGTGGTGGAGGGTTTGCTTTCCTCGGCGTGATCGTTCTTGTTTGAAGCGGCGCGGCTGTGCGGGTCGTGATTGTCTTGGGAGGCGGAAGCGGAGGGCTTGGTGTGGGCGGGCGATGAAGAGCCGGTGGTTACGGCGGGGTCGGGCACGGCGCGGCCGGCACGGGCTTCTTCGAGGGCGGTCTCGGCGACGGCGCGGTGGTTCTGCGCCAGGGCGAGGAGCAGTTCGGGGGGGACTTCGCCCGCCATGCGGTACGCACGCTCGGCGAGCTGGGCGTATTGGAGGCTGCGTTGGAACTGACCCCGGACGGAGCGGTCGGTCTGCCGCTCCATGAGGCTGGTGGCGACGGCGGCGGGGTTGACGATGCGTTGGTCCTCGAGCTTGGGGAGTTTTTCGAGGACTTCGTTGTAGAACTGCACGGCGCCGTCGTCGTCGCTTTGGACGGAAAGAGCCTCGGCAACACCGAGCGTGGCGGCGAGGACGGGGGCGGAATCGCCTCCCTCGGCACGGACTTTCTCGAAGGCTTCGCGGGCTTCGTCGATGCGGCCGGTGGCCTGCATGATGCGGGCGAGCAGCAGGAACGCGGTTTGGCGTTTGGGGTCTTGCGCGTCGAGTTCGTTGAGTGCGGCGGCGAGCTGATTCTCAGCTTGTGCGAAGAGGCCGGGGTCGCTGCGCTGGCCTTCGCCCTGCTGGAAATAGGCTTTGCCCAGGAGGTAGAGCAGCTCGCCGCGGGTGGAGGCGCTGATGCCTTCGAGGCGCGGCATGGATTGCAGGAGTTTGCTGATGGCCTCGTCGTGGTAGCCCTTGGCGAGGCGGAGTTCGGTCTGGCGGGCCACGGCCCAGGCGCGGTCGTTGGCGGTGAGGCTGGGCTCATCGAGGATGCGGCTGAGGACCTCGAGGGTGGCTTCGTACTTCACGTCGGGAGCGCGGAGGTTGGCCTCGACGATTTTCTGGTAGAGCTCGCGGCGGCGCAGGGCCTCGGTTGCGGGGAGTTTCTCGGCGATCTCGGTAGCGCGGGTGGTGTCGCCCACGGCGATGAGCGAGTCGCTCAGCACGATCTGCTCGCCGGGGGTGAGGGTGTGCCCGAGTTCTTTGGCTTTGTCGAGGTCGGCGATGACGGCCTGGTGGTTCTCGCGGCGGCTGATGCCGAGCTTGGCCTGGCCTTGGCTGATGCTGCGTGCGCGGAGCAGGTGCATCTCGGCCTGCTTCTCTTTGGAGAGCATGCCCTTCTGTGCGGCGGGGACGACCTCTTCGTTGATGCGGAGGATGGCTTCGTCGAACTTGGCTTCTTCGACGAGTTTGGCGGCTTCGATCAGCGGAGCGGCGGGGTCTTCTTTCGGTGCCCGGAGGAAGCCGACGGCGAGGCCGCCGATGAGCAGGATGGTGGCGCCGGCGAGTGCGGGGACGGGCCAGACGGTTTTCCAGTCAACGCGTGAGCGTGGGGCATCGGCCGGGGGTTGAGCGGCTTTGCCTGCGGTGCTCGCGATGGTTTTGGCCGGGGACTCCGCCATGGGTGAGGGCCTTGGGAACGGTGCGCGGGTCGGTGGATGAGCAGGGAACGCGCACGAAACGGACGAGAGCGCACGACCGACCGGTCGGCCTTGCGCCCACCGAACAGATATCGGGGATCGCGGCGCGTTCACTTGATCGGGGATCGATGGATCGGGACAAGTGGTTGGTTGTGGGGTGGTGGCGATAACCCGTGAGCGGGCGGGAGACCCGGCTTTTTCCCGAATCGTCTGTGCGGCGGGTGGGTCTAGACTTAATGGATGAGCGGGCGGGGCGGAGCGAACTGGAGCGATCTATGAGCGCGACGACGGCGATGAAGGCGGGTGGGTTTGTGGCAGCGGCGGGTGCGGTGAACGGCGCGAGCGGCGCTTCGGATCGGATTTTCAACTTCAATGCCGGGCCGAGCTATCTGCCCGATGAGATCATCAGGCAGATCCAGCAGGACATCTGGAACTTCAAGGGGACTGGGCTTGGGATCATGGAGCATTCGCACCGCGCGAAGGTGTATGACGAGGTCATCACCGAGGCGGAGGCGGAGGTTCGGGCGATCGCGAACATCCCGAAGAACTACCGCGTTGTGTTCATGACGGGCGGGTCGACGAGTCAGAACTTTATTGTGCCGACGAACCTGCTGAAGCGTGGGCAGACGGCGGATTACATTGTGACGGGGTATTGGGGGCAGCGTTCGTACGACGATGCGAAGGCGGTGGCGGCGCAGGTCGGTGGGACGATCAACCTCGCGGCGACCAGCGCGGACACGAACCACTCGTACATCCCGGACGACTCGGCCATCAAGCTGACGGCGAACGCGGCGTATCTGCACTTCACGTCGAACAACACGATCTATGGGACGCAGTGGCACAGGTTGCCGAGTGCGCCGTCGGGGGTGCCGCTGGTGTGCGATATGTGCTCGGATATCTACTCGCGGCCTGTGGACGTGACGAAGTACGGGCTGATTTATGCGAGTGCGCAGAAGAACCTGGGGACGACGGGCACGACGATCGTGATCGTGCGGGATGATCTGGTGGAGTGTGGGGACCCGGCGCTGCCGCGGATGTTGCAGTACCGCACGTTCGTGAAGGACGTGAGCATGCCGAACACGCCGCCGGCGTTTGCGATCTACACGGTGGGGCTGATGGCGAAGTGGATCAAGGCGCAGGGTGGGCTGGCGGTGCTCGCGAAGCGGAATGAAGAGAAGGCGAAGGTGATCTACGACGCGCTGGACGCGACGAAGGATTTCTGGATTGCGCACGCGCGGGTGCAGGACCGGTCGCTGATGAACGTGGTCTTCCGGGCGAAGGGTGGTGAGGCGGTGGATCAGAAGTTCATCGCGGAAGCGAAGGCGAACGGCATGGACGGCTTGGCGGGGCACCGTGCGGCGGGCGGGATGCGGGCGAGCATCTACAACGCGTTCCCGATTGCCGGATGTCATGCGCTGGCGGGGCTGATCCGTGACTTTGCGCGGCGGAACGGCTGAGGCAGTTGATCGCTGCTGAGGCGGCGAGGTGTGACAACTGAGGTTTTTCACCGTGAAGACAGGCGAAAACTCGCCTGTCTTTATCGTTTCTGAACGCAGTCTTGACGCGATGATGAGCGATATTTGCGTCGGCGCGGCGACACTTCATTCGGTCCGAGACAGGCCGACGTCGTCGGCGTGTGCGTGAGTTCGGATGATGACTTTTTTTCTGAGGAGAGAGATATGAAAAGCGCGATCACCCTTTTTGCTGTTGCGGGCCTTTCGGTTTCGGCCCACGGCGGCCTTATCGCGGCGCAGTGGAACTTCAACAGCAACCCGGCGGACGGGAGTTCATCGACCGGCAGCCTGCTGGCCTCGGCGGGTGACAACGCCGCGTCAGCGAGCCTTTCGCTGCTGGGTGGGCTGACGTCAACGTTCGCCAGCGGGACCTCCAACGGCGGCTCGTCGGACCCGGCGTTGACCGACAACACGGGGCTGAACACCACGAATTTTGCGGCGCAGGGCACGGGCTCGGGCACACGCGGCGTGCAGTTCAACGCATCAACCGTCGGGTTCGACGGGGTGGTGGTTTCGTGGGATCTCCGGTTCAGCAACACTTCGTCGCGCTATCTGCAGTTTCAGTACACGACGGACCGCACCGCCTCGACCCCGGTTTGGGTCGCCGCGGGCGGTTCGACGGTCAACGGCGTGAACAACATCATCACGGGAGCCAGCGCGGGTGACACGTGGCTTCGGAACATCTCGGTGGACCTTTCGTCCGCTGCGGGCGTGGCGAGCAACGCCAACTTTGCGTTCCGCATCGTGGCTGTCTTTGACCCCAACGGCGCGGGGAATCAGTACACCGCGGCAAGCAGCGGCAGCTCGTACGGCACCGCGAGCACCTGGCGTTTCGACCTGGTGACGGTGGTTCCGACCCCGGGCTCGGCGGCGCTGATCGCCCTGGGCGGGCTGATGGCTTCGCGTCGTCGCCGCGGGGTCTGAATCGCTCGCGACTAGAGCTGAGAGAACTTCTTCATCGATACTCAACGGCGCGGCTCGCGAAGGCGGGCCGCGTTGTTTTTCTGGCTCGTTCGCTCGGTGCTGGTTGCTGGAGGCTCCGGCTATGCTGGTACGTGCGAAGGGACGAGCATGGGCGATGAGTCGCGGCCGAGGATTGAGGGCTTCGATGAGCTGGAGCGGATCCAGCGTGCGCACGACCGTGCGCAGGCGATCGAGGGTGTTCGGCGGGTGGGTGTGGGTGCGATGTATTCTCCCGCGTTTTTTCTGGTGCTGATGCTGGGGGTGATGGTCAATCTCGTTTCGCTGTACACCGGCGGCGGGCGTGCGTCGAACGCGGGGGCGATGCTTCCCGCGTGGGCGAACGTGGTGATCGGGCTGCTGAGCTTTGCGCTGATGGTGTCGATCCCCGCGATGGTGATGGGGATGGTGATCAGGCTGGTGGCCTCGCGGAGTTTGCGGAAGCACGCGAAGGCGGTGTCGATGGAGACGATGCCGGCGCTGCCGCCGCCGAGCGCGGGGGAGATCATGGGGATGCTGGCGATCAAGCGCCTTGATGCGGAGGGGCTGGTGATCAGGCGACGACCGGCGCCGGCGGTGGTGTGGATCCCGTTCACGTGGGGCGTGGTGGCGGTTTTTTCGACGCTGACTTTCGCGGTGGTGTCGAGCTCGTTCGCCAGCGGCGGGTGGACCAGTGCGCTGATCGCCGCGGGATTTATGGGCGTGTGGTGGACGATCCCGCTGCCGCTGCTGCGCTATGAGCGGGTGACGGTGCGCGGGGCGAATGCGCAGACGGGCGAGGCATCGTCGGCGGAGTTTCTGGTGGGTATGCACGCACTGTTGCCCAAGAAGCGGGTGCGCGTCTCGGCGGAGAACGGCGTGCTGGTTGTTCTGCGGTCCAGGGCGGTTGGTGTGCTGTCGCCAACGGGGCGCGGGTTCTGGATCAGCGGGTTTGCGCCGGGGGCGCTTGGGCAGTGGCAGGCGCGGCGTGTGGCGGGGGCGATCCAGGCGATCCTTCGGTATGACTCGTCGGTACCGATTCGCACGATGGAGGCGGCGGAGAAGAACTCGCTCGATCGCGAGAATGACGACGGGCGCGAGCCCGGGGACGAACTGGCGGCGGATTCTCAGCTTGAAGATCCAAAGGAAGACCGGACCGACCGCGGAGGTCAGTTGAGGGGGTGACGAAAGGAACGAGAGGTCGCGGAAAGACGCACGGCTCTGGAGAGCCGTGCCACCGAAAGGCTGAAGATCAGCCGCCGGCGCTGCCTTCGCCGCCCGGGAGGGTCATGCTCCACGGGTTGAGGTAGGCGTCGATGTCTTCGCGGGTGATGACTTTGCCCGCGTTGTCCTTCTGACCCACGACGGTTTCGTAGGCGAGTTGGCGGACGGTCTTGCCCTGCTTGAAGGCGTCCTTGGCGAGGGCGGCGGACTTGTCGTAGCCGATGACAGGCACGAGGCTGGTGCACATCGCCAGCGAGCCTTCGATGAGGGCCTTGCAGCGTGCTTCGTCGGGCTTGAGGCCTTCGAGCAGGTTGGTGGTGAACATGTCGCAGCCGCGGGCGAGGAGGCGGATGCTCTCGAGGAGGTTGCGGGCGATGAGGGGCATGGCAACGTTCAGGTCGAGGGTGCTGTTGAGCGCACCCAAGTTGCCGAAGGTGACGGCGGAGTCGTTGGCGATGACCTGTCCGCAGACCATGATGAGGGCTTCGGCGATGACGGGGTTGACCTTGCCGGGCATGATGGAGGAGCCAGGCTGAACGGCGGGAATGACCAGCTCGCCGATGCCGCAGCGGGGGCCCATGCCCATGAGGCGGATGTCGGCGGCGATTTTGGTGAGGCTGGTGGCGATGGTTTTGAGCTGCCCGCTGGCTTCGACGCAGGCGTCCTTGGCGTGCTGGGCTTCGAAGTGGTTCTCGGCTTTGCGGAACTTGATGCCGGTGGTGCGGGTGAGTTCTTCGCAGACCATGCGGTCGAAGTCTTCGTGGGCGTTGATGCCGGTGCCCACGGCGGTGCCGCCGATGGCGAGCTCGCCCAGGGCGATGACGGCCTGGCGGAGGCGTGACTCGGCGTGGGTCATCTGGCTGGCGAAGCCGCTGAACTCTTGACCGAGGCGGATGGGGGTTGCGTCTTGCAGGTGGGTGCGCCCGATCTTGACGATCTTGTCCCAGGCCTTGGCTTGCTGCTGGAGTTTTTTGCCCATGCGCTGCACGGCGGGGAGGAGATCGCTGGCGATGGCGCGGGCGGCGGCGATGTGGATGGCGGTTGGGAAGGTGTCGTTGCTGCTCTGCCCCATGTTGACGTGGTCGTTGGGGTGGATGCCGCCGCCTTTGAGGTAGACGGGGTCTTTGCTGCTGCCAATAGGCGCACCGCGGGTGAGGCAGACGAGGTTGGCGACGACCTCGTTGACGTTCATGTTGGTGCTGGTGCCGCTGCCGGTCTGGAAGACGTCAACGGGGAAGTGCTTTTCCCAGCCGCCGCGGGAGGGGAGGCCGTCGGCGATCTCGTCGCAGGCTTTGATGATGAGGTCGCAGCGTTTTTTGTCGAGGCGTTTGAGCTTGAAGTTGACGGTGGCGCACGCGGCCTTGAGCGTTGCGTAGGCGGAGATGATCTCTCGCGGGACGGGGGAGCCCGAGACGGGGAAGTTCAGCACCGCGCGCTGCGTGCTGGCACCGTAGAGCACGTCGGCGGGGACGGTCATCTCGCCCATCGTGTCTTTTTCAAGACGGACTTCGGTGGTGGCGGTGGATTGTGAGCGGCGGTCAGAGCCCGCGGATGAGGGACGCTTGGCCATGCTTCGACTCCGTGAAGAAGCCGAGGATAGCCGCGTGATGCGGGGGCGGGTGGTGAAGTGGTGCGGTCAGCGGCCGAGGTGCATGCGGACGCGGTTGATCAGCTCGACCTTGTTCACCGGCTTGGAGAGGAAGTCGTCAGCGCCGGAGTCCACCGCGCGGGCCTGGTCGCTCTCTTCGTTCAGGGCGGTGACCATGATGATTTTGATGCCCTTGGTGGCGGGGTCGTCCTTGAGCTT
Source organism: Phycisphaerales bacterium (assembly GCA_016741915.1). Lineage (GTDB taxonomy): Bacteria > Planctomycetota > Phycisphaerae > Phycisphaerales > UBA1924 > JACVCS01. Next base: position 14,680 of record JACVCS010000025.1, read on the forward strand.
TCGGCAGACCTGGAACCCGCTGAGCTTGGGCATCATCACGTCGAGAAGAATCAGGTCGGGCTTGCGCTGCTGGACCATCGCCAGCGCCTCGGCCCCGTCGCGGGCCATGCGGACCGTGCCCGAAAGGCTCTCGAGGTAGGCTTCGAGCAGTTCGAGGTTCTGCTCGTGGTCGTCGACGAGCAGGATGTCCGGGGGTTGGGTGCTGCTGGTGGTCATACGGTGGCTCTCGGCTCGGGAGGCGTACAGACAAGGCTCGCGGAGGTTTTCGGGTCGTCGGTTCGGTGCGGGTTCGACTCGTGGATGATACAGCCGGTCCGCCCCGCGTACAAAGCCCGGAGGGTGGTGGAGACTGGCGGCATTTGGCATCCACGGAGTTGCAGTGGCGAAGGCGTACGGGCCGATACTTCAGCGGGGCTTGGGCGGGGATCGACCGGGCTCAAGCGGGTGGGTACGGGTTCGAGCGGAGTGTTGAGTGATTCGGGAGGGTGGTGATTCTTCGATGAGGAAGCTGAGCATGCACGCTGTTGCTGATGTTGGACTGAACCGTCTTGGTGGTGGTCGTCGCGGTGGTATCAGGGCCGGGCTTGCGGGGGTGCTGGTTGCGGCGGCGATGGGCCTGATCGGTCCGGACTATTCGGGATTGACGAGTGCGGTCTTTGCACAGACTCGTGCGACCGCGTCACGTGCGGACGATGCGCGCGGGCCGCTCGGACGAGAGATCGCCAAGCAGGTCGACGACAACAAGATGGGCAAGGCTTCGGTGGGGATCAGCATTGTCGATGTCGATACCGGCGAGGTGATCGCGGAGTATCGCGAGCGGCAGAAACTCACCCCGGCGAGCAACCTGAAGATCCTCACCTCGGGCACGGCGGCGGTGATGCTCGGCGCGGATTACAAGTTCACCACCACGTTCAACATCGACGGGGACAAGCTCGTGGTGGTGGGCTCGGGCGACCCGGCGTTTGCCGATCCGGAACTGCTGAAGGACAAAAACATTCCGCTGGAACAGTTTCTGGACAGCCTGATCCAGCCGATCGTCGATGCGCAGGTCAAGGGGCTGCGTCAGGTGGTAGTTGATGACCGGGCATTTGATCGAGACATGGTGCACCCCACGTGGCCCAAGGATCAGCTCTCGCGGTGGTATTGTGCGCCGGTGAGCGGGTTCAACTTTTATACGAACATTATCGAGTTGTGGCCCAGGCCGGCGGGTGTGGGCGAGCCGGCGACGTACCGGCGTGTGCCCGACGCGTCGTGGCTGGAGATCATCAACCGCACCAAGACCGTCGGCAACAAGGGCACAACCGCCATCGGGCTCGATCGCGACGGCGACAACAACAAGTTTGTGCTCTCGGGAACGATCCTCGCGGCGCCGCAGGAGCCGGTCTCGTGCACGGTTTCGAATCCGCCGGCGATTTTCGCGCGGCTGCTGGCGGACCGGTTGCAGAAGCATCCGGAGTTGCTGGCGATCGACGAAGCGACCGGAGCTCCGGTGCGTTTGACTTCACGCGTGGCGAGCAACGATGAGAAGTTTGATCTCAGCCAGCCGCCGATCGTTGCGGTGCAGACGCCGATCTTCGCGGTGCTGCGTCGCTGCAACGTGGATTCGTACAACCTGTACGCGGAGGCGTTGATCAAGACGCTGGGGCGGAGCACGGGACAGGCCGGTTCATGGGGCAACGGGGCGGCGGTGATCCGCATGGCGGTGAAGGACCTGGTCGGGCCTGATGCGGGCGATCTGGTGATCGTCGACGGCTCGGGGATGTCGGCGGAGAACGCGGTGTCACCCTCGCTGCTCTCGCGTTGGCTGGCGGCGATTGCCCGCAACAAGGACGTGGGCGCGATGTTCATCGATTCGCTGCCGCAGCCGGGCGAGGGGACGCTGACCAAGCGGTTCGCCAAGCGTCCACCGGGGATCATCCACGCCAAGTCCGGGTTCATCCGCGGCGTGCAGTGCCTTTCGGGCTACATCATCAACCCGGACAACAACAGGCGACTGGCCTTCAGCGTGATGGCGAACCGGCTTGAGCTCGCGCAAGGCTCCGCGAAGCAGTTGCACGAGGACGTTGTCCGCAAGGCAGCGGAATGGCTCGAGAAGCAGCCCGTGCGTTCGGTGCGTGAAAAGCTCGGCGGCTGAACGTGAACGTGTTATTGACGACGTCGTGAATGGCGAGCACTTTGTAAGTGCGGCCGGGATGAGTTACTCGCCGCCGGCGTCGCCGGGCAGGCCCAGTTCCACAGCTCGAAGGCTTACCCGCCGTGCTGTTTCGGCGTCGGGCCGAAGGACCGGGGGCCAGGCGCGGACGGGCTGGCCGTGACGTTCGTCACCGGGCTTCTTTGCTGTGGCGTCGAAGGCGACGAAACCGGCGCACACGTACAGATCTCTCCCGGCGTCGCTGTGGGCGCACCAATGGAAGAGCACGCTGTCGCTGTCGTTCACGTCGGCGTGCCGATCGACGACGATGACGAACCGCGGTGCCTGCTTGACCCGTCCGGTGGAGGTCAGGTCATCAACGATCGAGGAAACCTGGCGGATGGCGCGTGCGCCGTCGCCCGCGACGTGCTTGTCGATCATCACGAAAAGCCAACCGCCGCCGAACTCAGCGGGGATCGACGCCTTCGCGCCGGGAATCGATTGAGCAACGGCCTCAAGGATCGCTGCTCGGTCTTCGCTTAAAAGGTCCGCGAAGCCTTGCGCGTTCAGCTCGCGTCCGTCGATCGCCTCGTCCGGGCGTTTGCGGGTGCAGTCGAAGCCGATTTTCGTGCCCACGCCCAATCGCGGGGCGGCATGGTCGAGGATGTCCAGAGGGCCGTTGACCTTCTCGATATCGCGGAGCGGGTCGCACCAGCGGGCTGCGGCCTTGAAGACCGCACGCACGTCGTGCACGTCGACATCGTCATCGACGACGAAGAGGGTCTTCGTCCACGCCATCTGCCCCGCACCCCAGACGCTGTGCATCACGCGCCGGGACTGAAGGGCGTAGGCCTTGCGGATCTTGATCATCGCGCAGTTGTGGAAGGCCCCGAACATCGGCAGGTCGTAATCCTCGATGTCGTGGATGAGTGTCTTCAGCAGCGGGAAGAAGACCCGCTCGGTCGCTTTGCCCAGGAAGTAGTCCTCCTGCGGCGGCAGTCCAACGACGGTCGTGGGATAGATCGCCTCGCGTCGGTGTGTGACGGCCGTCACACGCAGAACTGGGTAACGATCAGGGAGCGAATAGAACCCGGTGTGATCGCCGAAAGGTCCTTCGAAAACCGCGCCGGGACCCAGCGGGCCCGAGACGCTTGGGTCATAGCCGATCTCGCCCGCCTCGTGGCTGACGTACCCCTCGATGACGATCTCGGCGTTCGCGGGGACCCAGAGCGGGACGGTCTTGCCGCGAACGAGTTCGATGCCGCCGCGGTTGAGGAAACCCGCCAGCAGCAGCTCGCTGATCCCGGGCGGCAGCGGCGCGGTGGCGGCATAGGGCAGCACGCTCTCGCCGCCGAGCGCCACCGCGACGGGCATGGGCTTGCCGAGTTTCTTCCACGAGCGCCAATGGCGTGCGCCGTCGTGGTGGATGTGCCAGTGCATGGCCATCGTGCGCGGGCCCAGAAGTTGCACGCGGTACATGCCGATGTTGTGGCTTGAGGGCTTCTTCTCGTCGCGATCGTCGGCGTGAACGGTGTGGATCCCCGCGAGGGTCACATAGCGCCCGCGGAACTTCGCATCCCACGCTGGGCCGCTCTCGACGCCCTCGATTCCGGCGTTGAGCTGGGCCGGGTATCCCAGCGAAGCGAAGTCGCCGTCGTGAGGCCAGCAGCGGATGATCGGCAGCGTGCGCAGGTCCACCGCGTTACCTTCGATGACGACCTCCTGACACGCGCCCGACCCGCCGCGGCGCTTGGGCGGTATCCGCAGCAGCGGCAGGAACTGCTTTGCTTTTTCGATCAGTTCGCCGAGGCTCTTGGGGGGCTCGGGCTTCACGAGCGCGCCGATGCGGGCACCGACGCTGTCGAAACCGCCGAATGTGCAGCCCAAGGCCATTTCCATTCGGCGGTAGGAGCCGAAGGCGTTGATGAGCAGGGGAAAGGGGCTGCCGATGACGTTTTCAAAGAGCAGGGCCTTGCCGCCGAGTCCGGCTCGGTTGGGGTCGTTCTTTTGGGCGCTGGCGCTCGGCAATGCGGGGCACGGGGCCTTGCTCATGCGGTCGGCGATCCAGGCGATTTCGAGCACCGGGTCGGCCGGGGCTTTGACGCGGACCAACTCGCCGGCGGATTCGAGGGCGCGGACAAACTCACCAAGGCTTGCGTACATTGGAACACACGGTATGACCGGCAAGCCCACCCAGCCCGATCGGTCGAGTCCACCCGCGCACTACCACGCCGCCCGTCGCGATTGGCCGGCGTACTTCGACGCGATGCGCGGCACGCCCGCGCGTGAGACGCTTGTGCGGGCTTTGGACCTGTTCGATCTGGATTTCAAGGCCGGAAAGGTCTGGGGCGAGGAACCGATCAAGAAACTGGCCATCGATCTCGCGGCGGGCGAGGGGCGGGATGTACGCGAACTGCTTAAACGAGGCTGGTCGGTGATCGCCATCGACAACGCCGACGAGGCGCTCAGTCGCATCGAGCAGCGAACGGACATCAGCGAAACCGAGCGGGCGAGGCTTTCGCTCGTGAAGCAGTCATTTGAGGAGTTGGTAGCGGCTGGGCTGGGCGCGATCGTGCCGAGCGGGCGAAAGCCGATGCTGATCAACGCTTCGTTTGCGTTGCCGTTCTGTCCGCACGAGCACTTCGAGGAACTCTGGAAACAGATTGTGCAGACGCTGCCAACGGGCGGAAGGTTCGCCGGTCAGTTCTTTGGAGATCGAGACGACTGGGCCACGAGCGGCCGGGGCGGTCATCACCGGTTCTCCGGTTCCTCCCCCCCCACCGCCGCTGACAAGCCATCCCCCGGCACCACGCACGTCTCGCGTGCTCGGCTCATTGAACTTGTCGAACCGATGGTGATTGAGTACCTCAGCGAAGAGGACCGCGAATCCGCCGACCGCACGCACGCCCCCAAACACTGGCACCTGTTCCATGTTGTGCTCCGCAAGCGGTGACGACAATCGAAGATTCGTGGTGCAACAACACCGCAAAATCGCGCGAAACAACCCTAACATTTTTCAAACCAGCATCAACCGCAAGGTCGCGTGAAGAAGTTGTCCACCGGAGAGATCGACGGTGGTAAAGTGGTCCCTCCCGTCGACCGAACTTTGCACTTCTGCTCGGAGCACCCACCATGCACTCCCGCTACCGCACCATCCTGCTCTTCGGCCCGCCCGGCGCGGGCAAGGGCACCCAAGGCAAGATCCTCGGGCACGTCCCCGGGTTCTATCACCTCTCCTGCGGCGATGTTTTCCGCAACGTCGATGTGAACAGCCATCTGGGGCGGATCTTCATCGAGTATTCATCGAAGGGCCTGCTCGTCCCCGACGAGCCGACGGTGGCGATGTGGTCGCAGCACATGCACGCCCGCACCGTCATGAGCATCTATAAGCCCAACGTCGACCTGCTCATCCTCGACGGCATCCCGCGCAACCCGTCTCAGGCGAAACTGCTCGAAAAGCACATCAAGGTTCTGAAGATCATCCACCTGGTCTGTCCCGACGAGGACAAGATGATCGCGCGTCTTCGCCGCCGGGCGATCAAGGAAAACCGCTTCGACGACGCGCGCGAGGACGTGATCCGTAAGCGCTGGGAGGTCTACAAGCAGGAGACCTACCCGGTGCTGAACTGTTACGACAAGAGCCTGATCGCCGAGGTCGACGCGATGGGTTCGCCGGGCGAGGTGCTCATCGAGGTGCTCAAGCAGGTCGTTCCCGTTCAGGACGCGCACTTCGGCAACCGCCTCTCGGGTGAAGTGCCCGCGGTGACCGAGGAAGAGCCGGTCAAGCAGCGCCACTCGGCACGGTCCAACGGCACCGCGAGCGGCAAATCACGCGGGAAGAAGACGGTCAAACGCTGAGTCCCGTTCGGCGTTGTTCGCGGAATGATTGAACACATCTTCAGCGATTGAAAATGAAAAGGCCCCGGCGTGTGTGCGCCGGGGCCTTGTTCGTTATTGACCTTGTTCAACGATCAGCCGGCAGCGTGATCGAATCGCGAATGACGAACCGCGCGGTCAGTTCGCCGAGGGGAGACCTTCGATACGGCGCCAGGCGCTGAACTGGCCGAGGTGGCTCATCGGGTGCCCGCACAACAGGAACATCACCGCATCGCCCACGGTTGGGAACATCTCGGTGAAGCGCCCGCCCGCGGGGTTGGGCTTGGCGAAGACCGAGTCCTCGGTCTCTTTCACCGCGGCGATCGCGGTTCGGTACGCGTCGAAATAGAACTTCGTCACAGTCTCGAGCGCGGGGTACTTTTTGCCCGTCGGATCGTCCTCGCACTTCACGCCGGCCTTGAAGAGTTCTTCCCAACCCGCGGGGCGTGCGGTGGTGCCCTTCGGCTTGCCGACGAGCTCAAGAATGTTCGAGGCGTAGAGGCTCAGGTGACCCAGCACGAAGACCGGGTGGTTGGAGTCCACGGCCGTTCCACCCGCAACACCCAGACGTCCGGCGCGATCAGCCTTCACGTCCTTCAGCAGCGACTCGCTGTAGTTGAGGCTCATCTTGCCCATCGTCGCCGCGATCGATCCGATCTGTCCCATGAACTGCTCCTTGTGTCTGCTTTGATGCCGAGCGATGCACCGCGGCTACGCGCCGACGTACTTGATGTACGCCGCCCGCGCCGCGGCCGGGTCGGTCGTGCCGCGCACGATCGCCCGCCCATCGCTGAAAACAGTGAGTCCTTCGACCGTTTCGTTGTTGAGTGTGGCGTGCAGGACGCCTTCGTCGGCGGTGACTCTCGCCAGGCGTGATAGCCGCCGCTGAAGAACTGAAAGATCCACCGGCCCGCCCCCGGCAATCTGCACCGCACCGCGCCCGCAGAGCACCCGCTGCTCCCCCTCGTCCTGATCCAGAAACTCGAAACGCCCCAGAGCGCAACACGGACAGTCCGCCCGTTTCGCACCCTCAAGCCCAACACTCCGCACCGCGAACCGCATCAGGTCCACCGAGAACAGCGACTTCGATGCAAGGTCACCCCGCCCGCACAGGATCTTGATCGCCTCGCTCGCCTGCACCGCGCCGATCATGCTGCTCACGGGTGCGAGAATCCCCGAAAGCTCGCAGCTCTGCCCGGCACCATCGCTGGGTGGTTGATCAAAGACGCACCGCAGGCAGGCGCTGACGCCCGGCATGATCGTCATGCTCATGCCGGTGGTGCCCACCGCACCGCCGTAGACCAGCGGTATGTTCAGTTTCACCGAGGCGTCGTTGATGAGGAACCGCGCGCGGTAGTTGTCGGCGCAGTCGAGGATCACCCCGGGGCGTGGGTGCGGGCGCAGGATCGACTCGATGTTGTCGCTGCGCAGATCCTCGACCATCGCTTCGACCCGCACGCGGGGGTTCACCGCGCGAAGGCGCTCCGCCGCGGCCGTGGCCTTGGCTCTGCGTTCGTCCGCATCTCGTTGCTGAAAGAGCGTTTGCCGCTGGAGGTTGGTCACTTCGACCACGTCGCGGTCGAGGATGGTGATGAGCCCGACGCCGGCGCGGGCGAGCAGGTCCGCCGCGGGACAACCCAGGGCCCCGCAGCCGATGATCATCGCGTGTGCGGCGTGCAGTCGCTTCTGCCCGTCCAAGCCGATCTCTGCCAGCACGCTCTGGCGGCTGTAGCGTGAGAGATCGTCCTTGTCCATATCGACGTTCATCGATACAAGTGTAGACGCTCCTCACCACCGGGCAATGTCCGGATCAGCCGGAACGCTTGCGTTTCAGTCTGATCTTCAGCACCTCCGCCGGCACGTTGAACCGCAGCGGCAGGATCGAAACGCCCACGCCGTTGCTCGTGATCACCGGGAAACCGCCCGGCGAGATCGCCAGACCCGAAACGTACTTCTGCCCATAGTCCGACGGCACGATCGGTTGACCGATCAGCGGCAGGCGGACCTGCCCGCCGTGGGTGTGTCCACTGAGCATCAGGTCGGCGCGGAGTTTGGGTTGATCGCTCGTGCCGCGGACAAAGTCGGCGTGCTCGGCCAGGTCCGGGTTGTGCGAGATGATCACGCGGGGCGTGCGCTCGTCAACACCTCGCAGCGCCCCGCGCGCGTCGCTGGCTTCGGTCCACAGGTCCGCCATGCCCGTCAGCGCCAGCGCCGCCTCGCCCGTGGGCGGTGCATCGGTGCGAATACGAAGCGTGCGGTCGACGTACACGGTCTGGTTCCGAAGCACCACTGCGCCGTGCTTGGTCAGGGCCTTCACCACCGCTTCAGTTGCTCCGAAGTAGTTGTCGTGATTGCCCAGAACCGCCACGCAGTTGCCGCTGGAAATCACCGGCTCCAAGAGCGCCGCGGCACCCTCCGCGTACGTCGGGCCGTTGTGGATGTAATCACCCCCCAGCACGTAGATGTCCGGTCGCATCCGCGCGGCGATCGACGCGGCGGCGACGATCTGCTCCGCCGGCACGCGCGGGCCGAAGTGCGTGTCACTGATGAACGCGATGACCAGATCCTCGTGCTCGGGCGCGAGCCCTTCGATCTCCACCACGAACTGCCTCACCCCCACGGACCACGGCGCCACCAGCACCGAGCCTGACAACGTTCCTGCACCGAGCGCACCGACCGAAAACCCTGCACCATCAACAAGCAGCCGCCGACGAGACAGATCGACCCCACCCGGTGATGGGCTCGTCGCGGTGCTCTTCACATCCGAAGACGCTGAAGCACCATCCGCTGATCTCCGGATGGACCCCCGCTTCAGCACCGCCCGCCGAACTTGCAGCACGCACCACACCCCGCCGACCCACGGCATCCAACCCACCGCGCTCGCCGCGAACGCGAACCACATCGAGCGCCCGTCGAGCCCGCCGTTGAGCCGCGTCACGATCAGCCACCCGGGCACGGTGGGCAGCACCGCCAGCCCCGCCGCTTTTTTCATCGCGGGCGAGTCCTGCCCCAGGACCGCCTGAGGCGTCGCCCACACCCACGTGAACATGTGCAGCGCGGTGCTGGTTGTCGCGAGAAGCAACCAGAGACACAGCCACGCCAGAGCACGCACAACTCGGCCGCGGTTCGAAGGGGCTGCTCCGCCGCGGCGCTCGGCTCCGGCATCCTCCACGTGGGCTTGCGTCGTTTCGCTCATGCACACTCCGAATCGGCTTGCACGACCTTGGGCATCCACAAACCAGCCCAAGCCTGCGATCGTTGGTCCATTCAGCAACAAAGCCCGATCCCACTCGGGACCGGGCTTTGCGTTTGGACTGGTCTGCTACGGCTCTTCACCAATCGGGGTTCGACCACGCTTGGCGATTTGCCGAGATTCGGGTTCCGATCAGGCGAAGTGGGCGAAGGCCTTGTTGGCCTCGGCCATGCGGTGCGTCTGATCGCGGGTGGCCATCGCCTTGCCTTCCTTCTTCGCCGCGTTGTAAATCTCGTCGGCGAGGCGTTGGGCCATCGGGCGGCCCTTATCGCTGCGGGCGGCGTCGATGATCCAGCGGAAGGCCAGCGACTGCTGACGCTTCGAACCGACCTGGATCGGCACCTGGTAGTTCGCACCACCGATACGCTTGCTGCGGACTTCGACGAAGGGCTTGACGTTCTCGATGCCCATGCGGAAGACCTCGACCGAGGACTTCGGGGCGTTCGGGTCCGTCTCCTTCGCGAGCTTCTGGGTGATCAGGTCGAGCGCGTCATAGATCAGGCGCTGAGCAGTGGCCTTCTTGCCGCGCTCCATGACGCAGTTGATGAACTTGGAGAGCACCAGATCCTGGAAGCGAGGATCGGGACGCAGCTGCTCGGCCGACTTCGTGAACGACTTGCCACCCATGACATCAACTCCGTTTCAGAAAACACGCGGCCCCGAAGGCGTCTACCCGTGCACACGCGGCCCGGATACTCGACACGACAGGCAACGAAGAAAGACAACTCCGCACCCAACCACCCCGAAGACCTGACTTCGCCGCTCGCCGCCACGGTCCCGACCCATGCTGCCGCGGTGCGATCACACGCAGCGTCCGAGTCGGTCGGGCGAAACGAAAGGCGATTTAGCTCTTGGCCATCTTGGCGCCGTACTTCGACCGGCCCTGCTTGCGCTTCTCAACGCCGAGGCAGTCACGCGAGCCGCGGACAATGTGGTAACGCACACCGGGGAGGTCGCGAACGCGCCCGCCGCGGACGAGAACGATCGAGTGCTCCTGTAGGTTGTGACCCTCGCCACCGATGTACGCGGTGACTTCCTTGCCGTTGCTCAGGCGGACGCGGGCGACCTTACGAAGAGCCGAGTTGGGCTTCTTCGGGGTCTGGGTACGCACGATCATGCACACGCCACGCTTCTGCGGGGCCTGGTTCAAGTCGCGGGTCTTGCCCTTGTAAGCGACGGAGCGGCGGGGCTTGCGGATGAGCTGGTTGATCGTCGGCATGGTTCTGCTTCAATGAAAAGAGGAAAATCAACACCACCGGCGCTTCCAGCCGGGCCCCAACCATAGACCCCACCTCCGCTCAAGTCGAGCCCCCCGCACCCCTCCGATCATCGCCGCCGACCACCCAGAAATACACCGGTTTGTTCCCGTGAAGCGACCGACAGCCAAAGCATGCTCTGTTCGGATTTTAGAAGGATTTTATCACCGATACACTCCTCCATGATGCCCAGCCAGCCCGCGAGCAGCCCGCCGTCACTTCCCCGCCCGCTCACCATTGCCGGGCTTCAGGGCCTGATCCGGGATCGCTACTACGCCACCGATTCCGCCCGGGGCACGCCCGCGACGTTCATGTGGTTCATCGAAGAGGTGGGCGAGCTTTCCACCGCGCTGGCGAATAACGCCCCGGGCAAGTCCCCCACCGCTGAGGAGCGGGCCAACCTCGAAGAAGAGTTTGCCGACGTCATCGCCTGGCTCTGCACTTTGGCGAACATCAACAACGTCGACCTTGAGAAAGCGCTCGAGAAGTACACCGTCAAGGGTGTCGAGGGCGTGAAGAGCTGATCGCTCGTTCTGTGCGTTAATCCACGATGAACAAAACCGTCGGCACATCGCATCGTGACCGGTGCGGTTCAGCGTTGTCCGCCACCTGATAACTCATCCCCGGTTTGAGCGTGCGGATTCGCCCGTCCTTCAACTCGGTGATCAACTCCCCCGAGAGACACAGCACCACATGCCCCTTCTGGCACCAGTGATCCGCGAGGTAGTCGGCCGAGTACTCCACGCGTCGGACCCTCACCGCGCCGAACATCCGCGTCCGCCAGAGCGCAACACCGCGCTCGCCCGGGTGGCGTGTCGGCTCAACACTCGACCAATCGGTGGTTTCAAACTCGAATCCGGTGAGGTTCATGCTCGCTCGATTCTGGATGCTGGACGCGTGCCGCACGATCGCTCCTCGTCGTGGCGCGATCGCTCGTTCAAGTACGACCGAACCGCTTTTCAAGCTCTTTGATCGTCACGCGAATACTCGTCGGGCGGCCGTGAGGACAGTTGCTGGCACGCTCAATGCGTTCACGCAGCGCCAACATCTCCGCGAGTTCAACATCGCTAAGGTGGTCCCCCGCCTTGATCGCGGCCTTGCACGCCATCATGTCCAGCACCTCGTGCAAAACCGCTTCCTGACCCATCGGCGTCATCTCGTCGGTCGACGATATCGATGCGGTTGGCTTGCTCACGCCGCTCTGCGCCGTGTCCCAGCCTTCCTCGATCGCACGGTCGAGCAACTCCGCGAAGAACGGCCCCGCCTCCACGTTGCGTTCGAACAGGAACATCGAGAACGCCGTGATCCCGATCGAGGTCGGGCCCATCACCTGCGCCTCGATCCCCAACCGATCGAGCAGCGGCTTGAGTTGATCGAGCGCCTCGATCTGCCTGGGCGAGGCCTCCACAATCACCGGCACCAGCATCCGCTGACTCGCCAGTGTCGAGCCCGGCGCACCCAGCCGTGCGAGCAGTTTCTCGAACATCACCCGCTCGTGCAGCGCGTGCTGATCGATGATGAGGATCCCGTGCTGATCCTGCGTAATCAGGAACGAGTTGTGCACCTGCAACGCGCCGGAGGCGGGCGAGGCGTCGAGAAGTTCGCCCGTCGCGGGAGTGTTCACTTCGCTTGCCGATTCGATCGGCGCGGGCGCAGCTTCGCCGCCAGCACCCGGGTGCAGCACGCCCGGCATCACCTGCCCATCGCTCGGTTCACTCGGCATCGCCTCGCGCACCATCGAGCCATCCGGACCCGCGACGGCCGACCGCATCGCTTCGTAGCTGATGGCCTGCTGGGCGTTCATGGGCATCTGCGTGCGGAAGCGTTCGACGAACGCCGCGGGATTCACGTACCGCGCCTTCGTCGGCGGCTGGTTACTCAGGCCATCCACCGAACCACCCAGCGGCGTCGGAGCAATCCCACCGCCGCGACCGAAACCCGGCCGCGGTTCGATGAGCGTGCCCAACCCCGAGCCCGAGGCACCATCACCCGCGCCGCCACCCCAACCGCCCTGCTGCCCGACGCTGGGGGTCAGGTCCGCCGCCCGAAGGGCCCTTCGGCACGTGTGCAGCACGAGCTGGTGCACCGCGGAGGAATCACGGAAACGCACCTCGCTCTTCGCTGGGTGCACGTTCACATCCACCGCGTCGGGGGGCATGTCGATCATCACCACGCACGTGGGGTACCGCCCCGGCTCGATCAGCCCACGGTACGCCTCTTTTACGGCGTGCTGAAGTGTGCGGTCCTTCACCGCACGCCCGTTGACGTACAGATACTGCCCCGCCGCCGTCGCTCGCGCAAGCCCCGGCAAACCCAGCAGCCCCCACATCGACACGTTCATCCGCGGCCCGAGCACCCCGCCCTCCAGCGGGTCCGAGCTGATCTCGATCAGTTCTTTCTCCAACTCAGTGCCCAGAATCGCCAGACACCGCGCCCGGCTCGTCTGCTGCGCCGGCAGATCGAGACTCACACGCCCGTCGCACACCAGCGTAAAACCCACGGCCGGGTGACTCATCGCGATCTGGCGAACCACATCCGCGCACCGCCCCTGCTCCGTTGTCGGCGTGCGCAGGAACTTCCTTCGCGCCGGGGTGTTGAAGAAGAGGTTCTTCACCGAAACCACCGTGCCAACCCCACCGGCCGCGGGCCTGACGGGGGAAACGACATCGCCGTCGGCTAGGAGTTCCGCCGCCGCAGGCTGTTCGATCGTGCGCGATCGCATCGTCAATCGCGAGACCGAGGCGATCGACGCGAGCGCCTCACCTCGGAAGCCCATCGTGGCGATGCGATCGAGGTCCTGCGTATCGACGATCTTGCTCGTTGCATGCGCCGAGAGGGCCAGCAGCAGTTCCTGCTCGGGGATGCCCAGGCCGTCGTCGCTGACGCGGACAAGCTCGATCCCGCCCTGCTCAAGCTCGACGCGCACGCGCGTCGCCTGGGCGTCGAGGGCGTTCTCGACGAGTTCCTTCACCACGCTCGCCGGCCGCTCGACAACTTCGCCCGCGGCGATCTGGCTCGCCACCAGCGCACTCATCTGGCGGATAGGCCTGCGCACGCCCGGCGTGTTTGCGTGTGTCGGGTTGGTCGTGTGTGCTGACATGCGTAAGAAGCGCCTCAACGATCGATCAACCAACAAGGGCCGTCACAGACTCAACCGCGATGCCGAGCCCTTCGTCTCGCTGGCTCGAAGGATCGCTTCCAACTCGGGGGTGTGCCCGACGACTTCCGCCTCGCTGGCGCCGAGCACCTCCGCCGCCTCATCACTCACGCCGATCGTCGCGCCTTTGCGGGCGCTCGCGCCCTTGCCGGTCGAAGCGTTCATCCGCAGCGGCGTCTCCAGAAGCCTGAAGTGCCCGCCTTGCCGCAATGTGCTCACCAGCCCAATCGTTCCACCCGCGACTCGCCGCCCGACGCCCTGCACCGCGCTGAGCTTCGTCGTCGCCTTCACCAGCGGCACCAACTTCGTCTTCGCCTCAAGGTGAGGCCCGCCGTCGAGCGGATCGATGCGGTTGTGGTACTCGAAGCCCAGTCGCTCAAGCAGCCGCCGGGCCGGTCGCGTATCCTCAGAGACTTCCCCCGCGGCGTTCGACACTTCCGGATCAAGGATCGACAAGTAAATCTCATCCGCCGGCAGCAGCGTCTCGACAAACTCGCGCGAGGTCTGCGAGAAGCGGTAAATATCGCTAAACGCCCGCGTGATGAAGTGCCTCGTGAACTTCTCGAAGAACGGGTTGTACCCCGTGCGTGTGATGGGCCCGAGCATCTCGGCCACGATGTGATCGCTGAACCGCTGCGGGAAGAGGCCCATCAGGTGGAACCTCGCGAAGCTCAGCAGCCGCCCCAGGCGCGCCGGGTGACCACGGAAGGCGTGGTTGAGGATGAGCCCGCCGATCTCGGTGGGCCCGGTTTCGTCCTTGCCGAGCTTTGCTGACAGATGCGTCCAGCCAAGCCCCAAGCTTTTCGACGAGTTGCTGACCCGCCGAAGCGTCATGAAGTACCGCGGGTGCCCGGGCCCGCCCATGCTGCTGATGACCTGCGAAGTCCCCACCACCGTCCCGGTCTCCAGGTTCTGCAGCACGACCATGAACAGGTCGCTCCGCCCCGTCAGCGATCGGAGCCCCGAGTTGTGCGCGTGCCCGTGAGCATCGCTCGAACCCTTCGGGTGCTTGCCCTTGCCCGTCTGCTCCGTCCGCTTGCTCCCCGCCCGGCTCAACGACGCGAACGACCGCTGAGACTGGTCGATTTTCGACGCGATAATGTCCCTGTCCGGCGGCAGGTTGATAAAAAACGTTTGTTTCGCCAACGCCAGCAGGTCGTCCAAGTCCCCCTGCTGTGCCTCGCGGATGACAAACATGCGCCTCGCCTCCGTGCTGCCTCATCACCGACCGACGGCCATCGCCGATCGCGATCCGAAAAAACGACTCATCCGAGCATACGCCCCAACAGGCCGAACCGCCCCCGCACCGACTGCGTACGGAGAGAGGTCCAGCCCCCAATCACCTCCTCAACACCTTCTCCACCCGACCATCTCTCGAACCGCCTCACCCTCCCGCTCGGCTATCCTTCCCGCCTTCACGACCGCTTCCCTCCATACCCTTGCTCCTGCTTCAGAATCCGGGGATCGACCGTTCTGGTCCGCTCCCCCTCGAACTGCCTCCCGGTTTCGTCCCCGCGGCTTCGTTCATCATCCCCCCTTCTCCCAGGGACCGATCGATATGTCCAGCACCTCCCTCCCCGTGCTCCAGCCTCAGCACAACCACAAGCACGACCACAGCCACAAGCACGAAGACGGCGTCGCCTGCTGCTCGCACCACCAGATGTCCGAGCTGCAGAGCGAACGCTACATGACGATGTACTTCGTGGGCTTCACGTTGCTCGTGGTGACGTTCCTGGCGAACGTCTTCCTCGTCAAGGCGGAGGTCATCTCACAAACCGCCGCGGACATCCCCGCAATCATCGCCGCGATCATGCTGGGTGCGCCGCTCTTCTACGCCGCCCTGAAGGAACTCCGCGCCGGTCACGCCTCCAGCAGCTCGCTGGCCGCGTTGGCCCTGCTGGGTCTCTTCGCACTCAAGAAGTTCGAAGCCGCCGGGTGGGTGGCTCTCATCCTGCTCTTTGCCGATCAGATCCTTCGTCGGACCGCCTTCAGCGCTCAGCGCGTCATCGAGCAGCTCGTGCAACTGACCCCGGATATCGCCCGCCTGCTCGTCGACGGGCAGGAACGCGAAGTGCCCCTCGGCCAAGTGAAAGTCGGCGATGTCGTCCGCGTCCGCGCCGGCGAAAACCTCCCCATCGACGGCGTCGTCGCCTCAGGCCGATCAACCCTCGACCAGGCCTCGCTGACCGGCGAAGCGGCCCCGCACGAAGTGCAGCCCGGCGATCAGGTCTACGCCGGCACTACAAACCTGTCGGGCCTGCTCGATATCCGCGTGACGCAAGTCGGAACCGATACGACCATCGGCAAGGTCACCGAGCTGATCTCCGCCGCGGAAAAGGCCAAGACCCCGCGCCAGCTCATCATCGAGCAGGTCGCGCGGTTCTACGTCCCCGTCGTGCTGTCGATGGCCTTCCTGACATGGTTCCTCTCGGGCTCCGACTCTCAGGGCGGGCTGGAACGTGCGGTCAACGTCCTCTTCGTCGCGTGCCCCAGCGCCTTGCTGATCAGCTCCCCCACCGCGCTGGTGGCGGCCTTCGCCGCCGCCGCCCGTCTGGGCATCATGATCAAAGAAGCCCGCTTCCTCGAAGCCGCCGCGAGCATCGACACCGTCGTGATGGACAAGACCGGCACCATCACCACCGGGCGCTTCGCGGTCTCGCGCCTCGCCCCCGCGACGGGCGTTGAGGGTGCCGAGCTCCTCGCCGCCGCCGCCAACGGCGAACAACAGTCCAACCACCCGCTGGCCAAGAGCATCATCTCAACCGCCAACGCGGCTCGCATCGCCCTCGACACCAACGCCTCCTTCGAAGAAATCCACGGCCGGGGCGTCAAGGCCGTCACCTCCACCGGCACCGTCTACGTCGGCCGCGCCACCTGGCTCGAAGAGCTCTTCCCCCACATCAAGAACGAAGTCGCCGCCGTCAACGAACGCATCGAGGGCATGACCGGCGTGCACGTGGTCAAGGACTCGCGCTACCTCGGCTGCGTCGGGCTTGAGGACAAGATCCGCCCCAACACCAAGGGCGTCATCGACCGCCTCCGCGAGTTGGGCGTCAAGAAGATCTCGATCTTTACCGGCGACCGCCTCTCGGTTGCGCAGCGCGTGGGCGTTTCGGTCGGGGCCGACTCGGTCGAGGCCGAGTGCCTCCCCGCTGAGAAACACGAGCAGATCGAGGCGCTCGTCAAGCAAGGCCGCCGCGTGCTGATGGTCGGCGACGGCATCAACGACGGCCCCTCCCTCGCCGCCGCCGACGTGGGCGTGGCGATGGGTCTGGGCGGGTCGGATATCGCCACCAACTCCGCGGGCGTGGCGCTCATGAACGACGACCTGTCGCGCATCCCCTTCATGATCGAGCTCTCCCGCATGGTCCGCGGCATCATCGCGCAGAACATCGCCATCTCCATCACCGTCGCGGTCGTGGGCCTCGCCCTCGCCAGCGCCGGGTACATCGACACGCTGGTGGCGCTGCTCTTCCACTTCGTGGGCGACGTGCTGGTGGTGCTCAACAGCTTCCGCCTCTTCCGCTTCGGCGAGGCCTATGCCGAGGCCGAGCCGGTGGAGACCGACGCCCTGCCCCAGCGCCGCCGCCAGGGCTCAGCGAACCTCCTCGCCGCTCAACCGGCCTAAGCGGGTTTCAACGACGAACTCAATCTGTTCAACGATTCAGAGCCGTCGACTTCAGTCGACGGTTCTGTTCTTTTTGTTGCCGCACATTTCCTACGCTCAAGCACGATGCACACGACGCAACTCCCCGCCGCCTCTTCGCTCGCCCACCACTGGTCGCTGGACCCCAGCGTCTGCTTCCTCAACCACGGCTCCTTCGGTGCCACACCGAAGGCTGTGCTCGCGCAGCAGGAGCAGCACCGCACCCAGATGGAAGCCGAGCCCGTGCGTTGGTTCGTCGAGACGCTCGAGCCGCTGCTCGATAGCGCCCGCACCCGCATGGGCACGCTCATGAACGCCGACGCCGACGACCTCGCCTTCGTCACCAACGCCACCGAGGGCGTCAGCACAATCGTCAGCAACCTCCGCTTCGAAGCGGGCGACGAACTGCTCACCAGCGCCCACGAGTACAACGCTTGCACGAACGCCCTGCGCCTCTGCGCCCAACGCACCGGCGCGAAGATCATCTCCGCACCGATCCCATTCCCGATCGAGTCCCCCGAGCAGGCCGAGAGGGCGATCCTCAGCGCGGTCACGCCGCGCACCAAGCTCGTGCTGCTCAGCCACATCACCTCACCCACAGGCCTCATCCTCCCCGTGCAGCGCATCATCTCAGCCCTCAACGCCCGCGGCATCGACACGCTCCTCGATTCCGCCCACGCCCCGGGCTTCCTTCCGATCGACCTGAAAACCCTCAACCCCGCCTACTGCACGGGCAACTTCCACAAGTGGCTCTGCGCACCAAAGGGCAGCGCCTTCCTCTTCGTTCGCAAAGACCGCCAGCACCTCATCCACCCGCTCCGCCTCTCCCACGGCTACAACTCCGCCCGCACCGACCGCTCCCGCTTCCGCCTCAACTTCGACATTACCGGCACGGCCGATTACTCCCCGGCGCTCTGCGCACCGACAAGCCTCGACTTCCTCTCCAGCCTCTTCCCCGGCGGGCTGAACGAAGTCATGCACCGCAACAGCACCCTGCTGCTGCAAGGCCGAGAAATCCTCTGCAACGCGCTGAAGATCACCCCGCCCGCACCCACAAACATGCTGGGCACGCTCTTCGCGATGATCCTGCCGCCGCACGCGACCGACGTCCAATCCCGCCTCAACGCAAGGCCCACCCGCTACGCCGACGCGTTGCAGGACGCACTTTTGAAGAACTGGCGGATTCAGGTCCCGGTCTTCCGCGCCGCCGGGCTCGATGGCCCCTCGGGCGCGCCTCACCGCATCCTCCGTATCGCCGCCCAGCTCTACAACACCCCCGCTCAGTACGAATACCTCGCCAAGGCCGTGCAGCACGAACTCCACGAAGAGTCCAAGCTCTAAGCCGTGCGGAAGCAAACCCCGATAAGGGTTTCTTGCTCCAAGCACCCTCAACCGGCCGATACTGCAACCGGTCCACAAGGGGGCAACACCGCGTGCATCAGAAGCACCCATCTCACCGCACTTTCAGCCGTTCCCGCGACAGGAGCCCTCTCGCGCCCGTGGCGTTTCTCTTCATTCTCGCGCTCAACGCGACGGTCATCACCCTTTGCCCTCCTTCCATCTTCGCCCAACCTTCCGAGGTCTCACCGCCCACCCCGACCCCCACTCCACCCGCGCCCTCACCACCGACGAACCAACCGCCGCCGCAGCCAACCCCCAAGCCCAAACCCGCGCCGGTCACCACGAGTCCGATCAACCCCGCCGCCCAACCGGCGCAGCCACCGAAGGACCCGCTCCTCGCCGCCGCCCGCTTGCAAACCCTTCTTGCGCGCCGCGGCTTCTCGCCGGGGCTCATCGACGGCAAGCCCGGGCGCAAAACCCGCACCGCCATCGAGTTCTTCCAGCGTTCCCGCAAGCTCCCCATCACAGGCGAGGCCGACGCCGCCACGATGTCCGCCCTCGCGCAAGAAGACACCCTCGCCACCACCACCGACACCTGGCAGCGTCCCTACACGCTCACGAGCAAAGACCTCGCCCTCGTCACAGGCCCGATCCCCGAGGACTGGAACGAGCGTGCCCAGCTCGATGTCTCGGGCTACAGCGACACGCACGAACTCCTCGCCGAACGCGGCTGGTGCTCGCTCGCCCTCGTCACCACGCTCAACCCGGGGATCGACCTCACCTCGCTCTCCGAAGGCGACACCGTCAACCTACCCGACACCCGCGCACCGTCCCTCCCCCCCATCGCCCGTTTGGAAATCGACCTCTCCGAAAAGTACATCGTCGGCTACAACGCCGACGACCTGCCCGTCTTCCTCACGCACTGCTCCATCGCCAAATCGGCCGAAAAACGCCCCGCCGGCCGCCTGACCGTCAAGGTCATCGCCGCAAACCCCGACTACACCTTCAACCCCAAGGACTGGCCCGAGGTCACCAACGTCACCTCCAAACTCCGCATCGCCCCGGGCCCGCGCAACCCCGTCGGCGCCGCATGGATCGGCCTCGATAAGCCCGGCTACGGCATCCACGGCACCGTCCGCCCCCAGGACATCGGCAAAACCGGTTCCCACGGCTGCTTCCGCTCACTCAACTGGGAAGCCCTCCGCCTCGCGCATGCCGTCAAAGCCGGCACGCCCGTCGATGTGAAGGACTAACGCGCCGACAATCCCACTCGAGTACCCGGCGCGATCGCCTACCTTCTCCGCCATGGATCTCGTCACCCACGCCGTCTTCGGCGCCGCCGCTGGCCTCGCCGTCGCCGCTCGCCATTCACCCCGCGCCGCGATCATCGTCGGCGCCGTCGCGGGCATGCTCCCCGACGCCGACACGCTCATCCGCTTCCCGGGTGACTCCCTCTCCACCTGGCTCGCCCACCGCGCCTTCACCCACGGCATCGGTTTCCTCCTCATCGGCGCTCTCATCGTCTCACTGCCAACCTTCTTCCTTCAGTCAACCAAACCCCACCGCATACGCCTCTTCCTCGCCGCCCTCTTCGCCATCTCCCTCCACGCTCCGCTCGACGCCTTCACCAGCTTCGGCACCATGCTCTTCTGGCCCTTCTCCACCGACCGCGTCAGCTACGACCGCGTCGCCATCATCGACCCGCTCGTGACGCTCCCCATGCTCACGCTGGTCATCTGGAGCCTCGTCCGCGCTGTCAAAGGCGCCAAGGCCCGCGCCGCACTCGCAACCGACCCGCAATCAACCGACGCACGCCTGATCCGTCGCGCCGCTTTCACAGGTCGCGCCCAAGCAAGCCTCGCGCTCGTCTGGGCCGCGGTCTACATCCTGGGCATCGGCTCGATCCAGAACGCCCGCGTGCAAGCAGTGCAAGATCAACTCGCCAAGCAGCGCGGGCACACCATCGAGCGTCGCCGCGTCCTCTTCACCCCACTGCAGAACATCGCCGTCCGTTCGATCTATCAACATCAAGGCAAGGTCTACAGCGACTTCATCCGCGTGCCGTGGTTCGGCTCACCGACCGTCTGGCAAGGCGAACAAGCCGCAGAAATCGTCACCGCGAGCCACCCGTCGGTCACGCGTTTCACCCCCGATATCCAGCAGCAGATCCTCCGCTTCGAGCACTTCACCCAAGGCTGGATGATCCAAGATCCCGACAACCCCGCCGCCTTCACCGACGCCCGTTACGGCCTCACGCCCGACTCCTTCCGCGCGCTCTGGTTCATCGAGGTCTACCCCGGCACCAGCGACCATCCCGTGCAGATCCGCACCTCCACCGACCGGGCCCTGCAACGCCGCAGCGAACTCCTCGACGCCATCACCGGCGCCGATCCACGCTTCAAACCGCTCTGAGCATGCGTTCCGCAAACAACCCGCGCACGAAATGAAGGAACCCCGGCACGCTGCCAGGGTCCCCTCGCTCGCAGGTCTGCTCAGTTCACCCGCCCCACCAACCACTCACCGGAACATGTTCAGGAAGTTCTGGTCGATCACCCACGTCTGCGGCGTGATCACCCGGCTGCGATCAAACATCTCCGCCGGGATCGCACCCGAGAACATCTCCACACGAATCTTCGCGCCCGTCGGCATCCCGCTGAAGTTCGTCATCTCCACATACTGCAACCCGACATTCTCGGTGTACGACATCGTCATCGTCGCGGTGTGGTTCTCCTCGTCCGGCGCGAGCGTCGAGACCAGCAGGTACGAACCGTTCCCCTGGTTCGTCACCGTTACGCTGGAGAAAACGCTCGAATCTCCCCGCAGCATCTGCGCGAACTGATCCACCGCGGCCCCGCCGCCCGTGCCCTGCAGCAGGGGCATCATCCGCTGCAGCACCTGGTCCTCGCTCAACTGCCCACCCGCGGGCGCCGACGCACCGGCCCGCACCGTCACCGTGCCGTTCTCAACCGACGCACCCGCCCGCAACTCCGCACCGCGCCGCCGGGCGTTCGCAAACGCCTCCGCGCTTCCGCCCTGCGTGTGGCCGGCGTTGATCCCCTCGAACATCGCCTTCACGCGACGTTCGACCTCCGCCCTTTGCTCAGGGGTCAAGTCTTCCGGATCACCATCGGCCCCCACCACGTTCTTCGCAATATCCAACTCGATCTGCTGACGAATCATCGGCGGCAGATCCCCGGGCTCAAACTGATCATCTCCATCGTCGTTCATCTGCCCCAGCGCCGGAATCCCCAGCAGCGTGTTGCCCTGCCGCAGCGAGTCCCTGCCCAGGTCCAGCAGCACGCCGCGCTGCGCCGCCGCGGTGACGAAGTTCGCCATCGGATTGCCGCGAAGCTCCGCGATCTCGGGCATCTGGTTGATCTTGGTATAGACCCAGTCCGCCTCGGGGCTGAAGGCCAGCTCCGCCGTCGCATCAAGCCCCGGTGCCTGCGATGTCGCATCACCCTTCACCGTCGTCAAAGCGTACATGCTCGAAAGCTGCGGCTGCGGGTGATTGCCGTCCAGATTGAACAGTTCGACCGCCGTCATCTCGCGATCAAAGTGCATCCGCGCGTCCACACTGACCTCGATCCCCTCCACCTTCATGTTCGATACGAGTACCCGCAGACCGGAAAAGGTGTTCTCACGCAGCGAACGCAGGATCGTCGCGGCCTGCACCGTGCTCGCCGAGGAATGCCAGATCATCGCCGCACCCGCCGCCAACGCCAACGCCGCCGCCGAGGCCAACGGGACCAGCCGCTTAAACCGCGAACGAACCACGGGCCTGCTGGCGATCGGGATCGCCGCCGGCGCGGTCCAGCGGTCAAGCTGCTCCTCGCTGACCGCCCCGGGGATCTCCATCGTCGGCATCACCCGCGACAGATTCGCGTGCACACTCGCATCCGCCGCGTCGGGCTGGTTGTTCATCGGGGCGTTGTTCAGGTTCGATTCGTTGCTGGTCATGGTCGTGGTCCTTCGCAAAGTCATCAACCTGCGAGGTCATGGTCTTTGTCGTCCGCCGATCCGTCCTTCGATTCACTTGGTCAGCCGCGTGAGCGTTTGTCGAAGCTCCTTGCGGGCCCGGTACAAACGCCCCTCCACCGCCCGCTCGCTCATCGTCAAGCGCTCCGCGAGAACCGCGAACGTCTGCCCGTGCACGTAATGGGCGATCAGCAGTTCCTGATCCGCGCTGTCAAGCTCCGTCAGTGCCAGCAGCAACTGCTCGCGGACTTCCTTGCTGCTGAGCATCTCGCCGGGTGTCGGGCTCTCGAGAGCCGAAGCGATCTGCATCGCCAGCGCCGGGTCCGCCGTCACCATCCGCGAAGGCGACGCGGCCGTGCGAAAGTGCGAGGCCAGAATGTTCTTCGCAACCCCGCGCAGCCAAGGCTGGAACCGTTCGAGCGTTAGATCCGCGGGCACCTTTCGCGCCGCGAGCCAGAGCTGCTGCATCAGGTCGTCGCACAGGGCCGCATCGTTCCGCGTGCGGACCATGAGCATGCGGTGCACGCCCGAAGCCGCCTCTCGAAACGCCCGCAGCACCGTCGCTCCGTCCAACTCGCCGCCGCGAGCCTCGGCGACGATGCCGCTGCAATCCGCGTCGCTCGCCACGTCCGTCTGCACGGGGGCGAGCCTCGCGGTCAGCCTGGTGGTCAGTTCGTTCATGGCCAGTGGAGCGGGGTGGCTGGTCATTGGTTGATCCTCGGTCTGCAACCAAGTGGTCAGCCAACCCCCCACCCCCACGCGAATCCGCTCGATTCTTACCCGCAACAGCTCCTGAATGCCGCAAACGCGGTTCATTTCCTATGCTCAGCCCATGACCACGCCGCAGACCAACGCCCCCAATACCCCCAACTCAACCCTAACACGGCCAACCGCCTTGGGCCACCGTTTGCGTGCACTCATGGACCAGGGCATCGTCGCCATGCCCGGTTCGTTCAACGGCCTCTGCGCCCTCGCCGTCGCTCAGGCCGGTTTCAACGCGACTTACATCAGCGGCGCGGCCACGAGCGTCTGCGCGGGCGTCCCGGACGTTGGCCTGCTGACCATGGAGCACTTTTGCCGGGTGATCCGCGAGGTCGCCTCAGCGTCGAATCTCCCCCTCATCGCCGACGCCGATACCGGCTTCGGTGAGGCCGAGATGGTCCGTCGGACCGTCATCGAGTACAGCCGAGCCGGCGCCGCGGGCCTGCACCTCGAAGATCAGCAGTTCCCCAAACGCTGCGGGCACCTCGACGGCAAGGCGTTGGTCCCCAGTGATCACATGGTCGAAAAGGTGCAATGGGCCGCAAAGGCCGCCCGCGAAATCGGCGGCGGTTTCATCATCTGCGCCCGCACCGACGCCCGCGGGGTCGAGGGCTTCGACGCCGCCGTCGCACGGGCAAAGGCGTACGTCGAAGCGGGCGCCGAGATGATCTTCCCCGAAGGTCTCACCAATGAAGACGAGTTTGCCTCCTTCGCCAAAGCCCTCCGCGGGGCACTCCCCGGAAAGCGGATCTACCTGCTTGCGAACATGACCGAGTTCGGAAAAACCCCCATCATCACGCTCGACCGCTTCAAGGCCCTGGGCTACGACTGCGTGATCTACCCCGTCAGCCTGCTCCGAGTGGCGATGGGCGCGGTGAGCAAGGCCCTGAGCGAACTGAAAGCCCAGGGGAGCGTGGCACCATTCCTCGACCGCATGCAGACCCGGAAAGAGCTCTACGAGCTTGTTCGGTACACGCCCGGGGTCGCGTGGGAAACACCCGCCCGCTGAGTCAGGATTGCGCGCAAAAACACGCCCATCGCTCGGAAATACTTGCTTTTCTCGGGCTCAGGGTTAGGTTTACCCCGGAGTGTCGGTTGACCGGTGCGCGATGTACGCGCCCTGTCAGCCTCTGGGAGTATTGAGATGATCATTTCTCGTGCGTCGGTTGCTTCGGTTCTTTGCCTGGCCGGTCTTGCCTCGTGCGCGCAGGCGCAGGTTCTGGCCCTGTACAACTTCGACGACCCCTCGTTCGCCGATATCAGCGGCAACGGTCGCAACCCCACCCTCAACAGCGGCGTGACCTTCGCCGCCAGCGGGTACGAGGGTGGCTCGGCGTTCTTCAACGGCGTCAGTTCGTACCTCGAAATCCCCCTCAACATCAACCCCTCCGTCGTCCCGCAACTCACAATGGGTTGCTGGGTCCGTGTTGACGACGACTTCAACGGCCCGATCCGCCAGTTCCTCAGCCACGACGACGGCGGCTTCGACCGCTCGCTCGGCATCGACTTCCGCGGGAGCGCCACCGGGTACTCCGCCTTCACGGGCACCGGGGTCATCGGCGGCACGCCCGTGGTCGCCAACCAGTGGACCTTCGTCGCCGTGGTCTATGACCAGACCGCCGGCACCGTCACGCTGCACGTGAACGGCACCAGCGTCTCGACCAACTCCACCGCTGGCAGCGGCTGGAGCTTCACCCGCATCGGCACGAACCCGTCCTTCAACGAGTTCTACGGCGGGCAGATCGATAACGTCTTCTTCATCGGCCGCGCCCTGACCCCGGGCGAGATCACCACCATCCGCGAGGGCGGCATCAACGCCATCCCCACCCCCGGCGCGGGTGCGATGCTGCTGATGGGCGGCCTGCTGGGTGCGAAGCGCCGCCGCCGCTGATCGAATCGACCGGAATGTCAATCCTCGGTCCGCTCTCCACACCGGCGCTCACGCCGGTGTTTTCGTTTTCTCAAGTGACCGACCACCCGTGCCCTTGACGCTCTGACAGACCACGAACGCCGCGATGGTGGCGATGAGCATGTGGTACGGGCTGGCGAGTTTCAGGAAAGGCAACGCCTCTTTGATGAGCTCGGCATCGACCACCACGGGTTTGCCTGGGTTGAGCGTCTGGGCCGTCTGTCGCGTGCTTTCGACGATCGACGGTATGAGTTTGCTCATCCCAACCCAGAACGTGGGGTTGAAGTAGAGCACGACCAGGAACCCCGTGATCAGCGCGGCGATGACGCTGGCGGTGCTGCCTCGCTTGGTGAAGAGGGCGGAGAGAAAGACCGCCAGCAGACCCGAGTAGGCGTAGGTCATCACGCCGAGGGCGAAATCGATCAGCGTGCGGTTCTCGTACTTCTGCCAGACGATGCACAGGCACGCGAAGCCCGCGAGCGCCACGCCCCAGCCGATGGTCGCCCAGCGCCCGGCGATCATGTAGTGCCGATCACTCTTGCCCGGCACGGCGTGTGCGTAGAAGTCCTTCACGCTCGTGGCGGCCATCGCGGTGATCGCGGAGTTCAGCGAGCCCAGCGCCACCGCAAAGATCCCCGCGACCATGAGCCCGCGCAGGCCAGCGGGCAGTTCCTGCAGAATGAACGTCGTGAAGACACGGTCGGTCATGGCGATGTCGTAGGTGATCGGTGCGCCGCCGGTTAGATCGGGGCGCTGATAGAAGACCCACAGCAGCAGCCCAATAAGCATGAAGAGCGCAACCACGGGGATGCCCGAGAAGATCGCGATGATGACGCTTCGGCTGCCCTTGATGGCGGACTTGCACGTCAGGCAACGCTGCACCATGTCGTGATCGGTGCCATAAGAAGCCATGTTCAGCAGCGACCAGCCGACCACAGCAGCGAGGACGGTGAAGCTCTTCGTCAGGTCGGTGCTGAAGTCGAAGATGAGCAGCTTCGAGCCCTGAGCGGCAGTGCTCGCCGAACCCGGCGCGGTTGCGGCGGCGTTGGCCTGCAGGGCATGGATGATCTCGGTCGTCGGCGCTTCGATGCGCGTCAGCAGAACCCACACAGCCGCGAGAACCGCGATGATCAGCACGACGGTCTGGATGACGTCGGTCCAGATGACCGAGGCGATGCCGCCGATGAGCGTGTAGCCGACCGCGACGGCGGAGAGGATGACGATCGCGCCGACGATGTATCCCGGTTCTTTCGACTGGTCGATGCCGAAGAGCACCATCGCCAGCGGGATGGCGGCGATGAAG
The DNA here is from genome assembly GCA_016741915.1 of Phycisphaerales bacterium. Taxonomy (GTDB): domain Bacteria; phylum Planctomycetota; class Phycisphaerae; order Phycisphaerales; family UBA1924; genus JACVCS01. The sequence goes on from JACVCS010000025.1 coordinate 41,292, forward strand.
ACACGCACACCCGAGGCGAGCAAACGCCCGACCATGAAGGCGAGGCTGGAGGCCTGCTTTGCCCCGGGGCCGAAGCGGTGCTCGAGCAGTTCGTAGATCGACGTGCACGAGTGCTTGTAGAACGCGGGGATGAAGAAGTACGCCACCACGAGCACAGCCAGCAGCCCGCCGATGTTCGTCGAGAGGTACGTGAGGTTGCCGCTATACGCCTGCTGTGGCACGCCCAGAAACGTCGCGACGGAGAGCGAGGACGCGACGACGGAGATCGCCACCGCCCAGACGGGCATGCGTCGCCCGCCCAGGAAATACTCCTCCGCGCCGGCGGGCTCTCTGCGTGCGAGCCAGATCCCCGAGATCAGGATGATCCCCAGGTACAGCGCGACAATCACCACATCGGCAACCGCCAAACCGGCGGCAAGTGAAAGCGTCATGCCCTGAGCGTATCAAGGTTGGTCAAATCTCGCGTTCGCGCGAGCGCTGCGGATGGGTACGCTCAGCCGCTCAAGGCTTGGTTGCTTCCGGCGAGATCGGTTCGATGGTCAAGCCAAACTCCGCCCAGCCCGAAAGCTCGAAGTAGTCCACGCGGATCTCCATCACAACCGGACGGCGTTCGCTGGGCTTGATGTTCGCCTCGGGCTCGACTTTCAGCCGCCCGCTCGTGGTCGTGGGGACCGCACGCTTCCAGTTCTCCAGAATCGTCACGAACGGTGCGTTCGGCTCGTCCGCGCGTCGGGCGGCGATGCGCACGCCGTCGTCGGCCCGGGCGGCGAAGTCGTATTCGCCCGGCAGCATGGGCAGCTTCGTCGTGGCGCGGAAGCCGAACATCTCGCGCGGGTACGCGGCGCGTGAAACATCCGAGTGCAGGTTGAGCTGGCTCGGACCTTCGTTGCCGAAGCGCATCGCCAGCGCGGGCAGTGTGACCTCCACCGGCGCGCCGGGTGCGATCGGCTTCACCGGCGCTTCGTCATCGGTTTGCACGGGCTGAGACGCGGCGGCGGCGTCGACATTCACGGGCGGCTGGCTCGCCCCACGTTCAAAGGCGTTCGCGTCCGTCAGCGGGTCGGCGTCGAGGGTGAAGAACCGCGTCTTCCACGATGCCCGCACGATGGTGCCGCGGGCGCTGTGGCTGAACTCTTTGTGCGTGATGCTGACGCTGTACGGAAAGACGCCGTCGCCCTCCGCCGTCACCGTCAACGGCTGGTACATCTGCTCGCCCTCGGCGTACTTCAGTTCACCTTTCACGCGGTGCGTGCGTGCCAGCTTGCGATCCGTCGGCACCGCCCAGGGCAGCGTGTCGACGTTCACTTCCGCAAACCCGGGGAGTTGATAGACCTCGTACACGTGGCGGTCGTCGCGACGCTCGCCGAGCCGCACCGCGGGGGACATGAAATCCCACGGGCCCGACGAGGTCATCACGATGTACTGCCGCCCTCGTGGTCTGCTCTGCCGCTGTTCCGCATCGGGCTTCACGCCGGGCAGGATCGGGACCACCGGGGTTTCAAACTCCGCTGCCGGCGCGTCCGCGTCGGGCTCGACGATCGTGCTCGCCTCGTCGCGTTTGAGCATCTGAACAACCTCGGTGACGCTGCCGTGCGTGATGAGCGTGTTCTGCGTGCGATTCAGCACGACACCGATCTTGTCGGCGTTGAAGGTGTTGCCGATGAGGCGGTTGTCGCGCGAGCCGCGGTGGTTCGCTTTCGCCCAGGGCGTTTGCAGGATCTTCGTGTCGTCATCGTCCCAAAGCGAGATCGCGACGGTGTTTTCGCCGAAGGTGTTGTTGACGAGCGTGTTCTGAAAACCGTGCTCGATGTTCACGCCGCCGCCCTCGCGTGCGCCGGTCGTGCCGTTGTGCGTGATGGTGTTGCCCATAAGCAGGGTCTGCTGGCTGTACCCGCCCCAGAAGCCGCAGATGGCGTTCTCGACCATCGTGTTGTTGATCAGGCGGTTGTTGAAGGAGAAGGTGATCTCCACGCCGTGCGCCGCGGCGTAAGAAAAATCGTTCTCGATGATCAGGTTGTCGTTGCAGCCGAGGCGTTCAAACTTCTTCGCGTCGGTGGCTGCGTTCGCGGGGAGGACTTCGCCCAGGGCTTCTTTGCCCGCGAAGACGAAGAGCCCGTCGCCGCAGTGCGTCGCGGAGTTCTGCGCGATGACGTTGTTACTGCACTGCTCGAACAGCAGAATGCCGGCGGAGTCTTGCCCGCGGTTGTAGACGCCGTGCTCGTAGCCGCGGATGCAGAAGTCGAAGGCGTTGCGGGCGATGGTGTTGCCGCTGGATCGCCAGAGAGCTAATCCCCAGCCGGAGAGGTACGAGCAGTCGTTGTTAAAGACCTTCGCGTTGGTGCAACGGTCGAGGATGATGCCGTTCTGCCCCGTGCGCACGCGGATGTTGCTGATGCTCACGTTCTTTGAATCCTCAACGTATACCGCGGCGCCGTAGTTCGTCAGCCATTCGTTCTGATCGTTGCGGTGAGGCCAGAGCCAGTCGCGTTGATCTTCTTTCGCCACGTCGCTGAAGAGTCGGTGCCTGAAGAGGTCGCTGAAGTCGCCCCCCTCGATGACCAGGCCGCTGGCGTTTGTGGCGTGCAGAGCGACCTTGAACCCCGATGCACGCAGGCTGCGGATCTGCACGTTGCTCTGCCCGTCGATGCGCACGCCGGTGCCGGTCATCTGCTCATGCGGGAATCGCTCCTCGGCCCCGCGCAGCACGGCATCACCCGCAAACTCAACGCTGATGTTGCTCGCCTTGATGTGCACGACGCCGTTGCCGTCGGCGTCCTTGATCACCACGCCGGGATTGATCTTCACGGTGCACGAGCGGTCGATGACGACGTTGTCGCGGTCGACAACGATCACCGGCCGCTCGCCCGCGGGCTTCGCATCAGCACCGCCGCCGGTCTTGGGCAAGTCGAACGGCTGCGCGTGCGTGGCGATCGCAAGCCCCGCGATCGCAACCAACGCCAAAGCCGATCCGAATCGAGCCCTGCCGAACCGCGCTCTGCTGGTCATGATCCGCTCCGTAAGCCCCGAACGTGCTCGCGCCGCGATCGCCGTAATGCGAACGCGTAACTGACAAACAACACCGCCCCGAGGCGTCCGTACGCCCCGGTCGGCCTGTCTGATCAGCATACGTCACCGTGAAGGTTGAACTTTCCCGCGTTCGTCGGCCAACGTTACCGACCGCCTCACTGCGGCGGCATCGGCGGCGGGTTGCCCTGCCCCCCCGGGCCCCCCGCGCCCTGCGGATACGCCGGGTATCCCTGCGGCGGGTACGGCTGCTGCTGCGGATAGGGCTGCTGCTGCGCGTACCCCTGCTGCGGATAGCCCTGCTGCTGCGGATACGGCTGCTGCTGTTGCTGCGGATACGTCTGCTGCGAGCCAGCGACCCCACCCGCTGGCGGGAGTTGCTGCGCCTGCCCGCCGTACTGCTGCTGACCCTGCAGGCCCGGGGCGTACTGATTCTGCGGCTGCGGATAGCCGCTCGGCCTCGAAGACTGCGTCTCCACCTCATCCTCAACGCCCTTGATGCCCTTCTTGAACTCGACGATCCCCTTGCCCAGCGACTTACCGACCTCGGGCAGGCGACGCCCGAAGAGCAGCAGCATGATGATGAGGATGATGATCCACTCGCCCATGCCGATGTTCTGAATGAACCCGGTGGTCAGGGTGGGAAGCGAAGAAAGGGGGGAAAGAGAGGCAGCGGGGATGGTCATCGTGACGGCTCCGTTCGTGCGGTCATTCGGCAAAGGCCCAACGCGAAACCCGCCAAGTCCTTGCGGGCATTCGATGAACGTTCGGGAATCCGGCCAACCCGACCGACGAACAACCAATTGAAGGTCCGCCGGGGGGGGGAGTCAATGGGGGAGGAACGGGCAATCGGGAATCGGGAATTGGCAATCGCGGAAAGATCGCCCGCACACCCGAGCGTTCTCAAGCCCCTTCCCCTTTGGCCATTTGTCCATTTGGCCATTTGACCATTTGACCATTTGGCCATTTCATTCCCCATGCCGATGTACGAATACGAAGCCGCCGACGGCACCCGCGTCGAGGTCCTCCGCCCCATCGCCGACGCCGACAAGCCCCTGCCCGACCCCGACGGCAAGGGCCGAACCTTCAAACGCGTCATGTCGGTCTTCTCATCCGGGGGAAGTGGCGGTTCATCCTCCACCAAGTCCACCGGCGGGCACGTCCACTCCGGCTCCTGCGGCTGCGGCCGATTCCCCGGCGGCTCCTGCGGAGGCTGACGGGAACAGGCAATCGGGAATCGGGAACAGGCAATCGGGAATCGGGAACAGGCAATCGGGAATAGGCAATCGGGAATAGGCAATCGGCAATCGCAGAACGAGACTCGCCCCTCCCGAACAACCAGCGCCCGCCCGCACGCCCCGCCTTCTCTGCGATTGCCCATTGCCCATTCCCAATTGCCCCGCCTCTCTCTGCGATTGCCCATTGCCCATTCCCAATTGCCCCGCCCGCTTTTTCTCGGCTGTGAAGTTGGCGAACTCGCGGCGTCTTTTCCCCCTTGATCCCTTGGTCCCTTGATCCCTCGGTCCCTTCTTCGCCTAGACTCGGCCCCATGATCCACCCCTGGCACGACGTCACCCCCGCCAGCGAGCGCGGCCCGCTCCCGCTGGAGTTCAAATCCGTCATCGAGATCCCCAAGGGCTCGAACCTCAAGTTCGAGCTCGACAAAAGCTCCGGCCTGCTGAAGCTCGACCGCGTGCTCTCCTCGGCCGTCTATTACCCCGCGAACTACGGCTTCATCCCGCAGACCCTCGCGGAAGACGACGACCCGCTCGACGTGCTGGTCTACTGCACCGAGGAGATCCCGCCGCTCACGATCTGCAACGCCCGCGCGGTGGGCCTGATGTCCATGATCGACCACGGCGACCCGGACCACAAGATCATCGCGGTGCTCCGCGAAGACCCGATCTACAACGAGTTCCGCGGCGCGAGCAACTTCCCGCAACACATCTTCAAACTGCTGCGCCGGTTCTTCAACGACTACAAAGCCCTGGAAGGCAAGGACGTGCAGGTCGACGAAATCCTCCCGGCCGAAGCCGCCCACGCCATCATCGACGACTGCTTAACCCGCTACGCCCGCCAACGCCAGCAGGGGAAGATGAAGGGGCTTTCTTAAGGGGGCATCAAGGGATCGAGGGATCAAGGGATCGAGGGGGAGGCGAAAGACAGATCAACGCAGAGGACGCGGAGGAGGGGGGGCGCGGAGGAAGACAGAGGAGAAAGCAGAAAGGGAAGGCAGCGGGGGGATTCGAGGGCGCGGGGGATCAGAGGACAAAGGCCCGGCATTCGGGATCTGCCCATCGGCAAGACCAGAGAATCCGCGCCGAGCCTCCGCGATTGCCCATTGCCGATTCCCGATTGCCCCTCCCCAAAGCCCGTTCGGTTCCGGTTCGACGCTTTCCCGCCCCCCGCCCCAAAACCGCCGATTTTCTCAGGGACCAAACCGATCCGCCAGAGCAGAAGCTCGACCTTCTACTCTGGAAGCTCGACCCTTTACTCCAGAAGGTCGACAGTCCGCTCCGGAAGGTCGACAGACTACTCCGGAAGGTCGACCCTCCACGCCGGAAGACCGACCCTCCACCCCGGACCCTCGACCCTCCGCTCCGGAAGCTCGACCGTCCGCTCCGGAAACTCGACAATCCAGACCAGAGACTCGGACTTGCGCAACGGGAGATCGATCTTCGGCTCGAAAAACCCGACCGAGAGGCCGGAAGATCCACCCCCCCGCCCCCCCCCCCCCCCCCCCCCC
>JACVCS010000101.1 GCA_016741915.1 Phycisphaerales bacterium
CCGCCCCACACATCCCCCCCCCCCCGATTCACACCCCAAACCGCACCCCCCGCAGCGGGAAAAACCGGAGACAAAGGCCCAAACCCCGCAGCCCCGACCCCCACCGCGAACGGGACCCGCCCCCCTTCCCAATTTCCCGGACCCCCCCCCAAACACCCCCCCCCCCCCCCGCCAAGCCCCCCGCCCCGACCAGAACCGCCCGCTCACTTCGGGCTCGGAACCGCCTGCAGCGCCGGCGCTCGCTCCAGCAAAGCCTTCACTTCCTTTGCCAGGACCTGTTGGGGTAACCCCTGATCAGCCCCGAAGGCGATCCGGAACCCCACGTCGCTGAACCCAAGCCGGGCCCGCAGCGGCTCCACTGCCAACGGCTCCGTCCGCGGCAGGGTTACCGAACTCACCGCCGACCCGCCGATCACGCGCAGCTCTTGCGCTGATGCCAGCGACCGCGGCACCACCTGATCGGGTGCCAACGCGTCGAACTTGCCGTTTTCACTGAGCACAAACTCCGCCACGTTGCCCATCAGGTGCTTGAAAGGCGAAGCGCTCTCGCCGCTGTTGACCGCTCGGAAGAAGAGCCCCGCCTCATCACCCGGCAAAACCGCCTCGTCCGCCTGCAAACTCGCCGGCTGGCGCGAGCCTTGGGGCCAGAAGGCCCCCTCCTGCTGCCAGGGCAGCATCACACCCGTCGCGCGGGCGGCCTTGGTCACTTCGTGCTGTTTCTTGAACCACGAGCCGCGGAGCTGCGCACCCGGTGCTGGGTCGGGCTGTCCGCCCATCGACCACGCGGCTTTCCATTCCGCCGCCGAGGGCAGGCGGCAGTTCATCGACAACGCCACCACCAGCGCCGCCTCGGGGGGCAGCGCCTGCACCGGCGCGTTCCAGTCGGGCCCAGCAAGATTCGCATCCGCCAGCGGCTGAGCCACTTTCTCCGCACCTGCCACACTCGGCAGCCACCCCTTCAACCCCGAGGGCGTCGCGCTCGGGACCAGCGGCGGCTTGCCGCCATCGACCGGCGATCGACCGATCGGCCTCCACGTCCGCAGGCCCTTGCGCGTGTCGAAGTCGTTCCAATCTTCCACGAGCTTCGCAAAGACCGCCGATCGACCGGCGCTCGCGAGCACGGCCCCCGCCTGTCCGACGCTGATCTCTGTCGTGGAGATGAACACGACCTTGTCGTTCACCGTCACCGGCGCGAAGGCGATGGTCTGTGCGGGCACACCATCAACGCTGAGCGTGTAGGTCACCACGCCGCGGGCGTCCTGATCGCCCTGCGGGGTCCACTTCGCCCGCCCCGTGCCGCCCTGCGCCGGGGGCAGATCGCCCGGCCCGATCTTCGGTGCCGGCGGGCGCGTGCTCAGCGTCGCGGCGCCGGTGATCAGCGCCTGCGCGGGACCGATCGGCAAGCGGTCGCGGATCGGCTCGACCTTTTTCAGGAACTCACCCAGCAGCGGCGCCACCGACGCGTCGTCGGCTTTCTTCAGGCCCGCGAGGGACGTTTCCAACTCGTGGCGGGCGAGGTTGAACATCGCCCACGCCGGCAGCGAATCGCGCTTGATCCCCATCGTTTCGCTCAGGGCCCAGAGCTCGGCTCGCTTCTCCGTGCTGAGCGAAACCTCACCCCACGCGCGGAGCCAGGCGTTTCGAGCCGCGAGATCGAGCGCGTCCTGCCGCCCTTCGTTCAGGCGTGCGCGCACGACGACGCGGGCCTTGGCGAATGCCGCGAGTTCGTTCGCATCGCCGGGCCAGGCGGGCGAGAGCGTCAGCCCGCGATCGATCGCGGTGCGCAGCAGCGAGAGCGAAGTCTCCGGGCGGACGATCGCGCTGCTGAGCGCCGCGCGATCGTTGCTCTCCGACATCGCACGCATCTCGCTGAACTGATCGCTCAGCGGCTTGAGCGTTTCCGCAACCTCAGCGGCGACGCTGTTGCCGCGGATCTGCTCGTCGATCTGCTGCAAGGTCAAGCCGTCGGCGATCGGTTCGCGCCATGACGCACCGGTGCGCAGGGCGATCTCGGCGCGGGCCGCCTGGCGTGCCAGCAACGCCGCCTTGTCGGACCAGTCACGCACCTTCGAAGCGATCGGCGTCACCAGCGCCTCGGCCTTGCCCGGATCGCTGAGGTTCTGCTCCAGTACCGCCACGGCGTTCTCGGCCGCCTTGTCGCACTTGCTGTCCCAGAGACTCTGCACCCGCGCCCCCAGCGCGGTGGTGGGCAGGTCGATCGACTCGCTCTTGGGCATCGCACGCTCGAAGGACTCGATCACGCCCTGCAACGAGCGGATGCGTTCCACCCGCTGCGGCGTCATCTCCAGGCTTCGGATCAGATCGACCTGCTTCCGCCAGAAGGCGTTCATCGCACTCAGACGCGAGACACGATCGGGGAGTGTCACGCCGCCGGGGGTGGTGACGCTGGTTGCGGGACGATCGCGCAGGGCCTTCTCTGCGAAGGCGACCTTCGTGCCCAGCTCTTTCATCTCCGCGTCGAGCGTGCTCAGCGTGGTTTCGATGCTCTTCACCGACGTGGGCGATAGCACCTCGTTCTGCGCGCTGGTGACGCGCTCGCGGATCGACGCGAGGGATTCGCCGAGCGTCGTCGCCTCGGGCGCACCGTCGTCCTTGAGCGTCCGCACCGAGGCGGTGAGTGTTCGCAGAGTCTCCACCCCGCCCCAGTTCGTCCGCGGATCGACGATCGGCGACTCGGTCGGGGGCTTGGTATCGGTTGATGCGCCCGCGCCGGTCTTGGTCGCGTCGGCTTTGTCGGACTTGTCGGACTTCTCGTTGTTGACTGGTGAGGCCGATACGCCATCACCCGTGCGCGGGTTCTTGATCCCCGGGCCCTGCGGGATCGGCGGCGGGTTGGTGCCCTTGCCCGTGCTTGAAGGTGAGAAGACGCCGAGCATCCACGCCACGGCGCCCGCGCCGACGAGCAAGCCCGCGGCCGCGAAAATCACCACGCCCATCGACGCGGGCTTCTTCTCGGGCTCACCAAAGACCTGCGGCTCGGTTTCCTTCACGCTCATCGGCGCGGGCGTTGACACACCCGTCGACGTGCCGGCACTCGGCGCGTTCGTCGCATTCGATGCGCCATTCGCGCCCATCTGGCTCGAAGCACCCGCGGCGGCAGCAACGCCCGGCGACAACGACGAAGCCGAGCCCGCCGGCAGCTTGCCCTGCAGCTCATCGAACAGTCGCTCGGTCTTGCTGACGAACGCGTCGTTGATGGTGTAGGGCACTTCGCTCGCGGGGGCGACATGCTCCGCACCCGCACGCAGCGGGAAGACCAGTTGAGGCGAAAGCTCGCCCACCGAAACATCCACCCACCCCGCGTTCAGCGGCTTGGTGATGAAGCACGAGGCCTCCGGCGCGATCTGCCGAAGGACATACCGCGTCCACGCGAGCAGGTCGGCGTCGGGCGGATCGATCGCCGCGGGGATGCGCATGTGCTGCCCGCGCGGGGGCAGGGGCTGCTTCGGCGCGCGGCCCGCAGCAAGGTACCCGCCCAGCTCGCGTTCGAGCTGATACTGCACGCGGTACAAGGCCGTGCGCGTGCCCTCGGCGAGCGGGCATTGCAGCAGGCGGTCCATCGCCAAACGAAGGGCGGCGTTGTCATCCTCAGGCCCCGCGCCCGGGGCGGCGGCGGACAGATCGCTCTGCGCGCTCTGCACCGCGCCGATCACGCCCTCCTGGCTCGTCGCGTCGATGCACTGCTGCTGGAGACGCTCCAGGCGTGGCAGAACGTTCTGCGCGATCCACGTCAGGCCCACGTTGTCGCACTGCGCAACGACGACCATCGGGTACTTGGTGCGCTTGCGGCCGTCGCGCGAGGGCCACAACCGACCGGCGATGATCGAGCCGCCTTCGAGCCGCCAGAGAAAGACGTGACCGAAGTCCACCAGCCACGCGGGGGCGGGCTGATCGGGCTTGCCCCATTCGCCCGAGTTGATGTTCCCCGCGATGCAGTCGGCGTAGAGCCTTCGACGCGCCTCGACGAGCTCGTCGGTGGCGAGCCCCTGGTCCTCGATGTGGTCGTCCCACGCCGGGTGCTTGCCGAAGGCACCAACGACCACGCGGGGACTTTTCCCCAAACCGGTCAGCGACTTGCCGATGGACCTGATCATGAGTGTGCTCGGGGACGTGGGCGGAGACGAGAGTCCGAAGCGTGATCAATGCGTGAACGTACGAGGTGGAGGAATCACACCGGCAGATCGCTCTTCCGCGGCCATTCCTGCATCAGCGGCAGCGACGGCGGGTTGATCTTCTCGCGCATCTTCAGCCACAGGCGGTACGACTTGCCCGACGAATCCGCCGCGGTGAAGGGCAGATACCAGACGGTGCGCCCGAGCTCGATCTCGGTAAACGCCTTGTCGCCCGTATCGCGCAGACCTTCCAGCAGGTTCCACGGGCGCTTGAGGCTGAAGGTCAGGTCCGCGTTCGACGCACCGAGGTTCGAGACAAGCTGCACGCTCACTTCGCTGAGGCCCAGCGTGGCCTCAAAGGGGAAGCCGTCTTTCACGGATTCGATCGACGACCAGTTGGCGGGGTTGTCGCCGCCCTTCTTGCCGTCGACAAGCACCGCGACGAACGGGTAGGTGAACGCGGCCAGGTCGCTGCCCGATTTGTTGGGCGGGGCGCCGTAGACCACGGTGAACTCGATGGCGACGCCCTCTTTCTTCGAGAGGGTTTTCGCGAGCGCGCGCACGCCGGCCGTTCGCTGTTCAAACCCAGGGGCCATGTCGGCAACGGCGGAGCGCATCATCCCGCGGTTGATCGTCGCGAGCACGGCCGCCTGATCGGGGCTCGGGTTCGGGATCTCGATGGCCTTGCTCAGCGGCTTGCCCACCAGACCGTTCATGATTTCGCTGGCGCGTTTCACCTCGTCAAAGGTCAGGTTCTTCGTTGAATCAAAGACCAGCGGGAAGCCCGACAGCACGTTCTTCAGTTCGGCCTGAAGCGCCCCGGCCTGCTCGGCGCGGTCCTTCGCCAGCAGGCGGAAGCCCTCGACCCAGACGCCGGTCCAGAACTCACTCGACGGCGCTCGGCCCAAGTTGCCACGGGTGAAGGCGAAGTACTTCTGTTCGATGGACTCGGTGCCGTCGGCGGCCTGGGCAATGATCGCCTCTAGCGCCGAACGGGCACTGTCGGCGGGGAGCATCTTCCACGACATCAGGGCGGTGGCCTGATTTCCGCGCAGCGGGCGGTCCTGCAGCGCGCTGATCTCGTCGTCGATGCGGCGGCGCGCGTCGATGAGCTGACGTGCGGGGATGATCTCTTGGGCGCCGACGCTCGCGCCGCCGCCGGTTGCGGGGCGCGTCTCGGGGATCGCCATCAGCGCGCGAGCGACCTGGTCCTTCAGGAATCCGGCGATCTGCTCGCTGGCGCCGTCGACGCTGAGCTGGCTCATCGCCTGATGGAACTCACGCCACGAGGGGAACTGCTTGGGTTGCCACGAGAGGCGTGCTTCTTCCGACCAGTACTTGAAGTAGCTCAGGGCGTACTCGTTCAGCGTGCCGCGGAGGTCGTCCAGCGGCTTGCGGAGCTTGTCGCCGTTCAGTGCACGGTCGGTCCGTGTCGTCGGGGCGCTGAGCTCTTCGTCGGCGAAGACGAAATCAGCAAAGACGGCCTTCGCCGCCGCGGGACGGAAGGCGTCGTTGACGACACCCGCGCGGGACGCGTCGAGGATCGCCAGTTGCAGCGGCTGCGGCGCCGGCTCGCTGACTTTCATCTTGCTCGCGAGATCGCTCAGCCCCACGCGCCCGGCGCTCAGGCGTGCTTCGAGGTAGCGGTCGATCAACCGAGCGGCGTGCGCCGCCCGCGCCGCGTCGGCGGCCTTGCGAACGCTCTCAACGCCGCTCAACCCGCCGGGCGTCGGGCCGTCGAGGTCCCACAAACCCGCGTCGGTCGCCAATGCGTCGCGCTCGCTGTCCACGGCCTTCGCGGTCTCGCTCAGACTCATGCCCTCGGCGGGCTTGAACTGCTCGGGCCCAGTCTTTGCCTGCTCCAACATCTTGCTGGCACGCTCAACCGCGAGGCGGCGCTTCTGGATCCGCAGGTCGTCGTCCTTCACGCGGCGCAGCAGAGATTCGGTCCCCGCGCCGCTGAGCATCTCGCGGAGCTTCTTGCCCTGCGATTCGACCGAAGCGATCGCGTCCGTCTTGCCCTGCGTCAGCAGCTTGTCGATATCGGGCCCGCCCGAGTCGCGCAGCGAGTCCTTCGCGTCCCTCTTCAGGTCGCCCGCGAGCGTGTCCTTCTTTGCCTTGTCGTCGACCTTGCGCTCGGCGCTCTTCTCGATGCTCCCCGTGACGCGGTCGAGAAGTCCGCCGCCTTTCTCGGGCAGTTCGCTCTGCAGCGTGGCGTAGAGCTTCTCGATGCGTTCCTTCTCCTGCGCGACCACCGCGTCGATGAACGTCGAATCGATCGGCGTGCGCCCGAGCAGCTTCACGGCGCTGTTCACGCGGTCGGCCGCTTTGACGAGCTTGGGCGTGCGTTCGCGCCATTCCGTCAGCGATCGCTCGAAGGACTCAAGCGTCCGCTGCCCGCTGGGCGTGCTGGCGTTGTCGCTGGGCCAGTTGACCTTCGCAACGTCCGCGTCCTGGAACTCCTTGATCCCCGCGAAGACTTCGCTGGCGAGGGCGAAGCGGTTCGTGCCGCCGCCGGCGCCGACCCGACCCGCCTCGCGGAAGTTGTCAACCGCCAGCGCGAGCTGCTTGCGCGTGCCGTCGTCGGTTGCCTTCAACGCGGCCGGGGGCCAATCGGTGACCGACTTGCCGTCGCGCATGTACGTGGCGTTGATGACGTCCTGCAGTTCGCTGATCTGCTGCTTGCGCACGCCGGGGTCTTTGACCTCTTCGTTGGGCTTGCGATCTTCCAGCAGGTCGACGAGCGCCGCGACGTCAACGAGGTTGACATCGCCCTTGCTCGCCTTGATCGACGCGGGCTCCTTGCCGTCGGCGAAGGTGTCGATCCGCAGGAGCTGCGCCAACGCCTTCGCGGCGCGTTCGCTGTTACCGCTCGCGGTCGCGCTCGGGGCGTCGCCGGGCTTTTCACCGAGTCCCCACGCCGACCGATCGGCGAGTTTCTCGCGTGCCGCGTTGAACAGCGGCGTCAGCACCGAGGCCTCCAGCACCGCGCGGTGAGCCGCCAGCCGCTCGTCGTTGAGCGTGTTGCTGTCGCCGAGCACGAACGCCAGCGGGGCGAAGATCAACCCGGGCTTCAGCTCGCGCTGCGCTTCCTTCAGGCTCTTGCCCGCAAGCTCCGCGCGCTTGGTCTCTTCATCCGTCAGCAGTTCCGTCCCGGCGTATTGCCTCTGCCCGTCCTTGCTGCGGACGATCGACAGCGGGTTGTCGCTCGTGAGCGCCGCGGCGTCTTTCACCTCGCGGTACTCGCTTGCGATTTCTTTCCACGACTTCGCCGGCGCGGTGACGCGGGTGTTCAGGTCCCAGCCGCCGAAGAACGACAGCGCGATCAAGACCGCGGCGAAGGCGATCCCTGAACCGAGCAGGATGCCGCGACGGGCACGCTGGGCTTTGCTGACGTTCACCGCGCTGGTGACCAGGCCCTTCTCGCGGAAGACCTTCGCCGTAAACAGATCGCGCAGGAAGTAGCTCTTGTCCTTGCGCGGCACCGCATCGCCCGGCAGTTCGTCGATGGCGCACCCCAACGCCTTCGCCAGCGCCTCGTCGAGCGAGCGCCCTTCCTGCAGCGAACTGGTGAAGTAGATACCACGCAAGAACAGCGGCTTGGGCGACCACTCGCCCGCGACGAAGATCAGTTCAAGGAACCGGCGTAAGCGCGGGCCGATGGCGTTGAGGCCTTCGGGGAAGGCGAAGAGCGCGTCAACCTGATCGGTCCGCCGAGCGCTGGGGTCCTCGGTATGCACAGGGTCGATCAGCAGCGCACGCCGACGCTTGACCAGCGCCTCGCGCACCGTGACGAGGTGCTGCTCGACCGCTTCGGGGCTGAACCCGTCGTCGAGGTCGTTGGGGTTGCTCCAGCCCAGCATCTGGTGCTGGGCCTGCGGGTCGTTCATGGATTCGAAGAACTCGCGGAAACCGACGATGCGGTCGCACTTGGTCACCAGCACAAAGACCGGGAACCGCACGTCGAGCACGCGCTGGATCACGTCGAGCTGGCGAGCGATGAGCCCCGCCTTCTTCTCGATCTGCTCGGCGTTGTCCTTCAGCAGTGTTTCAACGTCCACCGCCAGCAGCATGCCGTTGACCGGGCACTTGCCTCGGGTGCGTTTGAGCAGTTTGAGGAACTCTTTCCATTCGCTGTTCTCCGCGGGGTTGACGCCCTCGCTCATGAACAAACGCCCGGCGGTATCGAGCACCACGGCGGTGTTGGTGAACCACCAGTGCATGCTCAGCGTGCCGCCGGTGCCCTGCAGCGGGTCCTGCAAGCCGGGCGGGAAGCCGATGGAACTGTGGCGCATCGCCTCGGTCTTGCCCGAGCCCGGCGGGCCCACAAGCAGATACCAAGGCAGACTGTACAGGTTCTTCCCCGCGGCGCGGTACTTGCTGACGCCCTCTTCAAAGACGTGCGCCAGATCGTCGAGGCGGGCCTTGCGGGCCTTGTCCGCGGCGATCCCCTGCGGGTTGTTGCGTGCGCCCTGCTTGATCCCCTCGCTGAAGGCGTCGCCCTGGCGGCTCTCGCGGCGCTTGCGGATGAACGAAACCGTCAGCAACGCGATCACCGCGATGATCGTCGCGACCACCAGCACCGCCAGCACGATCAGCAGGTGATCCTTCAGCAGTGCGCCCATCAAAATGACCACCCCGAGCACCCCGGCGATGAGGCCGATCTTCACGGGCGTTGGGAGATTCTGGAAAAACTTCATATCACCTGTGCTCCTCGGGGACGGCTCGGCTCCCCGGCGATGGTCGTTCGTGGACTTTGTTCTCTTGGACTTTGCTGACTCGGTCGGTTGTCGTTCGCTCGCTTAGACGGGCGGGCGTGATTCACCGCTTGCCCTGCTCGCCGATCTTCTTGTGGTGGTCGATGATCGCGTTGACCTGCTCACCCAGCACCGCGCGGTTGCTGCGATAGACCACCGCGTTGATCGTCAGCAGGCTTAAAACCAGCACGCAGAAGACAATCGCCAGCGGCAGCAGCCAACTGCCGGTGGACAGTTCCAGCGTGCGGGTATCGACGTTCTCGTACGCCTGCGGGCAGATGCGCTGAGCGCTCTCGCCGGCGAGGCTGCCGCCGATGCGGGCGTAGAGCTCGCGCATCTTGGCGCGGATTTCGGTTGAAATCTTGTCGGGCAGGCCCGAGTACATCCCCGTGAACCCCAGCCCCAGAATCGTGTAGAAGACCGCCAGGCGCTGCGCCGCGGCGTCGCCCGTCTCACGCAGGGCTTCGTTCAGCAGGTCGAAGAACTGCTCGTCGAGCACGAGGTTGCCGCGCTTGGGCCCCAGCCCGCGCCAGCGACCGGCGTAGGGCAGCTTGCTCTCGCGGACGGTGAAGTCGCAGAAGGCAATCAGCGCCCACTCGACCTTCTCGTCCCACGCGGCGGCCGTCGAAGGGTTCGTCTTCGCCTTGTTCTTCACCTCAGCGAGGAGCGACTCAAGCTCGGCCTCGACCTGACCCTGACTGACATTGCCGCCCTCACGCGCCAGGCGGTTGAGCGAACAGACGTACTGAAACAGCGGCTCACACAGATCAACCAGCGCCATAAGCCCACGACCTCCTGCCATTCTCCCCCCACCCCACCCTGTCCCCCAC
>JACVCS010000102.1 GCA_016741915.1 Phycisphaerales bacterium
CGTGCCGGGGGGGTCCGGCAAATGCAAATCCATCGTCGAGGGACTGGGCTTGGATGCGGCGGTCGATCCCCGAGATCCGGAGTTGGCGAAGAAGCTCGCCGACGCCTGTCCGAAGGGCATCGACGTCTATTTCGAGAATGTCGGCGGCAAGGTGTTCGATGCCGTATTCCCGCTGCTGAACCAGTTCGGCCGCGTGCCGGTCTGCGGGGTGATCGCGCATTACAACGATGTGACGCCGCCGCCGGGTCCGGACCGCACCGGCATGATCCTCGGCGGCGTCCTCTCCATCTGCAACGTCTACGTCGGGCTCAAGATCGGCTGGGGGCTCAACATGTCCATCACGGGCATCCTCCTCGCCTTCGGCATCTGGTTCACCATCTCGCGCGTCAGCGGCGGGCGCGTCCGCATGCTCAACCGCCTTGAAAACAACATCAACCAGTCCAGCGTCTCCGCCGGCGGGGCGATCTCCAGCGCCGGGCTTGTCAGCGCCATCCCCGCCGTCACCATTCTCGAGGGCACCGTCTTCCCCTGGTGGCAACTCGTCCTGTGGCTCTCCACTGTCTGCTTCGTGGGCATCGCCATCGCCATGGGCCTCCGTCGGCAGATGATCATCAACGACAAACTCCCTTTCCCCGGCGGCATCGCCTGCGCCGAAACACTAAAAGAGATCTACAACACCGGGGCCGAGGCGCTCGCACGCGTGAAGGTCTTGGTCATCGCCGCGGTGGTTGCCTCCACGATCAAAGTCCTCGCGATCGCCAAGCTCATCTCGACCACCAGCCTGGGAATCAAAGTCGCCGGTGTACCAGCTTCGAACTACCTCCTTGCCTTCGATCCGACGTTGATGATGATGGCCGTCGGCGGGCTGGTCGGCCTGCGGGCCTGCATCTCGCTCATCGGCGGGGCGATCGCGGCGTACGTCGTCATCGCGCCGTGGCTGGTCAGCTCGGGCCGGGCCGCACTCGACAAAGCCGCCGCCGCGGCGCACAACGCCTCACTGCCACCCGAGCAGCACATCACGCCCTTCGCCGAGTGGATCCTCTGGCCCGGCGTCACGCTCATGGTCGTCGCATCGCTGGTCTCCTTCTCCTTCTCGATGCCGTCGATCCTCCGCTCGTTCCGCCGCACGTCGGGGACGGAATCCCGCGCCGACGAGGGCGAGGTCACCCGCCCGTGGTTCTTTTTCTCGCTGGCCCTGGCGCTGGTGCTCTGCGTCATTCTGCAAACCTGGCTCTTCGGCATCTCCTGGTGGGCGGCCGTCTTCGCCGTGCTTCTGAGCTTCGCCCTCGCGGTTGTCGCCGCCCGCGTCTCGGGCGAAACCAACGTCACCCCCGTGGGCCCGATGGGCAAGGTCACGCAGCTCCTCTTCGCCGTGATGCTCCCCAAGAACGCCTCCGCGAACCTCCTCGGCGCCAGCATCACCTCCGGCGCCGCCTCGCAGTGCGCCGACCTCATGCACGATCTGAAATGCGGCTACCTGCTGGGCGCGGTGGCCCGCAAGCAGGTCATCGGGCAGCTCGCCGGCGCCATCGCCGGCGCCTTGGTTGGCAGTTGGTTCTACCTGATCCTCATCAAGGACCCGAAGACGATGCTGCTCACGCCCGAGTGGCCCGCCCCGGCGGTCGCGATGTGGAAGGCCGTCGCGGAGGTCTTCCAACGCGGGCTGGAATCGCTCCCTCCGGGGGCCGAGACCGCCATGCTCATCGCCGCGGCCATCGGCGTCGTCCTGCCCATCCTCGAAAAGACCATCCCCAAGAAAGCGGCCCTCTACGTCCCGAGCTGCTCGGCCGTGGGGCTCGCCTTCGTCATCAGCGGGACCAACTCGATCTCGATGTTCATCGGCGCGTGCGTCGGCGCACTGGTGACGAAGTTCGCCCCCAACTGGAGCACACGCTTCTGGGTCACGCTGTGCGCCGGCATCATCGCGGGCGAAAGCCTCACCGGCGCGGTCGACGCCGTCCGCCTCGTCATGACCGGCGGCAAGTAAACCACACCGGCGCAATCGCCCAAAGCACGGCACGCAAACGAAAAGCCCCCGACCAACACTGGTCGGGGGCTGGTTTGTTTCTCGCTGATCAACTCAACTCCGCTCGACTCCGATCGTTCGGGCATCGCAAACTCGGCCGTCAGCTTTCAACACCGCAAAGCACTTTCCTGCGATTGCCGATTGCCGACTCCCGATTGCCGAATCTCCCAACCTCGGCCCTTCCCACATCAGACGCACGGCAGGAAGAGATTATTGAAGAAGCAGTTGTAATCGCCCTCGTTCACGCCGTTGTTGGTGCAACCGGGAGAAGCTGAGAGCGCGGTGCCGTCGTCGCAGGCGATGTCGCAGGTGCCGCCGATTGCGGCGATGCCCTGGCCGGC
Source organism: Phycisphaerales bacterium (assembly GCA_016741915.1). Lineage (GTDB taxonomy): Bacteria > Planctomycetota > Phycisphaerae > Phycisphaerales > UBA1924 > JACVCS01. Next base: position 2,368 of record JACVCS010000102.1, read on the forward strand.
CTGGAAGAAGAATCCGTTGGCGGCGAAGAAGGCGTTGTAGTCGCCTTCGTTCGGGCCGTTGGTGCTGTTTGTGCACCCGGGGGCGGCCGCGAGCGGCGTGCCATCATCGCAGGCGATGTCCGCCGGGTTACAACCCGCCGCGACGGGGTTGACGATGTCGACGCGGACGAGGGCGTCCTTGTCGCTGGTGGGCGTGGGATAGTCCAGCACCACGCGGACGAGTGCGGCCGTGCCCGCCTCGTTCATCTGGTGCCCCTGCGAGATCACGCGGAGCGTCGAGAGCTGGAAGCCGTCGATGAGGTTGCTGGCGCTGGCCTGGCGCATGACGAGCTGGTTGTTGTAGAAAAGTCCTGTGCCCGTTGCGGTGGTGCCCGGCGGCGTGCGGAAGGTGCAGGGCCACATGACGTTGCCGGCGTTGTCGATGGAGACTTCGGTGGTCAGGGCGTTGACGACCATGCCCGAGAAATCGGGATGCGTGGTAACACCTTCCTGCGCCACGACGGACCAGACGCCGCCAACGCGCTTCACGATGATGCCGTCGGTGTTGGTGTCGCCGTCCATGGTGCCGCGGATGACCACGTCGCCGTTGGCGTTGATGCCGACACCGCCGCCGTCAATGATGCGCCAGTTGCGCCCGGGGACACCCTCGACGGGGTCACCTTCTTTGATGAGCAAGGTGCCGTTGACGTAGACGGCGGCGTTGCCGCTGACGCCGTTGTTGACGAACGCGGGCGAGTAGGTGGCGATGCAGATGGTGTTACCGTTGCTGCTGACGTTCCACGTCTGATGAGCGGTCTCAAAGTCGGAGATCAGCGATGAGGTTGTGCCGGGGACGGGGTCGTCGGCGCGGAGGAGGATGTCGTCGGTATAAGTCTGGGTGGTGGGGTTGTAGACGAGCTTGAGGAACGCGCGCTTGAGGTTGGTGGTGGTGCCGATGTTCGCGACGCTCACCATGAGGTAGACGTTCTTGGCGTTGTCCATCTTGGTGTGGAAGAAGCCCTGATAGCCCTGGCCCGCGGGGAATGCGGTGTCGGTGACGGGGTTGCTTTCACGCCAGATGACCTTGCCGTTGACGATGACAGCGGTGTCGGTGGTGCCGGTGACGCCCGCGCCGGTGAGGGTGAGGTTGGTCGACCAGTCGCCCGAGTCGTTGAATCCGCCGCCGGTGTTGGCGGGCAGACCGAGGAACGTGCCGGGGAGGGCGGGGTCGGACTCGCTGCCTTCCTGGAAGATGGAGATACCGTTGCGGACAGTCAGGCTGTTGCTGGCGGAACTGCCGTCGGTGTCAAGCTGGGTGTACCAGACGCCGTTGTTGTTGATCTTCATGTTGTTGAAGAAGGTGACGCCGCCGACGTTGGGCCCGCCGTTGGGGGCGTTGATGGCGTCGCCGTCGCGGAGCAGGACGGTGTAGTTAAAGGTTGGTGCGGCGAGTGCGTTGCCGGCGAGGGCCAGCAAAGCGGCGGCACCGAGGAGTGCGAGGGCGTTCGAGGCCGGACGACAGGTGGTGGTGTGCGCGATCTGCATGATGTGTGCCTCGAGAACATCAGCGCGGGCGACATGAACGCCCGGGCCTGAGTGAAATGGGTACGCAAGGAGGAGCGCGGTGCTCTCCCGACTATGTGAGTGTGAGGCAGATCCGCACATTGTCAATCGTGGTTTGCCCTATTCCCGTCGCCGCAAGGATGGGCATTTCACCGGAGATTGCGGTGCAAATACTGGGGTGAACCCGGGTTGCAGTCAAATGAGGTGATGTGCCGCGGCCTGCTGTGCTTCCTTCGACTCGCGGCGTTCGCGAGCGACTTGATCGCGGAGCGCTCAACCCGGTCGAGCGCAGGTCGTTGGTCCAAGGCGGATCAAGGGCTGGTTCGCGTGCTCGTTGAAGCAGATCGAACACCACCAATCGTCACCGGGTACGGTTTGATTTCGCACTTGGAGCCACTCGAGAACACCTGTCTGAAGAACGAAAGAAGCGGAAGCCGCTGGTTTGTATTCTGTTTGTATTTCAGACGGGCGGTTTGGTGTTCTCCACAACCCCCCGCGCTTCGATCGCCTGTCGGAAACCGCTCGCCTTCCGCGTTCGTACTTTGATACGATGGTTCGTTCCTGCCGATGATGAACCGAGCAACGGACTGTTCGGCGGCAGGTCGGGCTTTTCGCTCGCGGGGAAATCGAACGATCGTTTTCGGACCCCGTTGATGGCTCGATTTGTTCTGGTCCGAGCCGTGATCCAACGTGGTTGGTTGCGGCTTCGCGGGATCGATGCACACTCCTTCCGAAGCTTTCGACGGACCCATGACCAGCCAACCGCGTCAAAACGACCTGACCGAAACCTCCCCGGTTGATCCCAAGGGCGGCTCGACCGATCCCAAGTCCGGCTCCACGCAGCCCGCGGCGGAGCTCGGCGGTGCCGACCCCTCCGGCAGCCGCGGCGCCAACGAGAAATCCAAATCCGGCTCGATGGTCGACACGATCATCGGGCGCGTCGTGGTCGACCAAGGCCTTGCCACGAGCGAGGAAGTTCAGCAGTGCCTTGAGCAGGCCCGCGCCGCCATCGCCGATCAGAACAACCTCTCGCTGGGCGATCTGCTGGTCGCCAACGAGTACATTACGCGCCGTCAGTTGCGTCGATTGCGAGAAGCCGCGGAGGCTGAGCGGTCGGGGCAGCAGATCCCGGGCTTCAAGCTCATGGGCGTGCTGGGTCAGGGGGCGATGGCGAAGGTCTACAAAGCGAGGCAGCTCTCGCTGGACCGCATCGTTGCGATTAAGGTCCTGCCGCGGAAGTTCACACAGAGCGTGCAGTTCGTTGAACGGTTCTATGCCGAGGGTCGCGCCGCGGCTCAGCTCAACCACCCCAACATCGTGCAGGCGTACGACGTGGGCAAGGCGGGCGAGTACCACTACTTCGTGATGGAGTATGTCGACGGGCGGACGGTCTACGACGACATCGTCAAGCACAAACGCTACAGCGAGAACGACGCGCTGGAGATCGTCATCCAGATCGCCGAGGCTTTGCAGCACGCGCACGACCGCGGGCTGATCCACCGCGACGTGAAGCCCAAAAACCTCATGCTGACGAAAGAGGGCGTCGCGAAGCTGGCGGACATGGGCTTGGCACGGGCGATGTCCGACCATGAGGCCGCCATCGAAGAAAAAGGCAAAGCCTTCGGCACGCCGTACTACATCTCACCGGAACAGGTCCGCGGCGAGATCAACATCACCCCCGCGGCGGATATCTACTCGCTCGGCGCGACGCTCTACCACATGGTCGTCGGGTCTGTGCCGTTCGATGGCAAGAACCCCAGCGACGTGATGCACAAGCATCTGAAGGCCGAGCTCGTGCCGCCCGACCACGTCAACCCGCGACTGTCGGCCGGGATCTCCGAGGTCATCGAGATGATGATGGCCAAGGACCCCAAGAAGCGGTACCCGAACTGCAAGGATTTGCTGGTGGATCTGCGGGCCGTGCGCGCGAAGCAGGACCCCCCGATCGCACACAAGGACATCGCAGGGGCGGCACTTGCGAGCATCGCCAGCGCCGAGCGGCAGGCGGTGGGCAGCATCGCCACCGATCAGAGCTCATCGGCAAACGACCGAGGCGTGGCGACGTGGCTCTTCATCACGATGTGCGTGCTGCTGGTGCTTTCGGTCGCGGTGAATATCGTGCTGGTCAGCCGGTGAGAGAAGTTGAGCCCAGCACGTTTGAGCAGCATCCAACTGAGGCGATGAAAGCGATCAACCTTCAGGATTGTCGAGAAGAAGCTGAAGCCGAGTTTTCAGCTCGCCTTCGAGCTTCGTCAGCCAAGTGCGATCAACGAGGCCGACTTCAATCAAATCGCGAAGATGGGTTCGGTCCTTGTCGCGAAACGCCGTGAGCTTGATCGCGACGACCGCTCGAAGTGAGAGCACCCGGAATGCTCCTGCCTTTTCCGATTCGGTGACATCCGGGCTCATCGCCGGTTCGCCCGGCTTGACCAACTCGTTCGCGTACACGATGTGCACAGCATCCCGGAACTTGGCCCCGTCAGAATCCAGAAAAGCGTCGATACCCGCGGCATGCCGATGGACAAACCCCGCCGATTCCAACGCACGCTTCGCGGCTTGAAAATCCACTCGCCTGATGAGGATGTCCACATCCTGCGTGTTGCGAACCGCGGCCTCATCAACCCTGGAAACCCACAACGCAACCGCGTTCCCACCCGCGACGGCATAATCGACGCCCGCTTCACCCAGCGCCCGGGCCGCCCGCAAGAGCCGTTGGCGTACACGTTCCACCGCGTTCACCGCCCTTTCCAGCGAAAATGGCCCAACTTCCGGTGCCATCGACCGCTCCTGTTCCCACCCAGAGCCAGTCTAGCATGCATGTTCGCACTCGCCGCACACCGCACAAACCGCGGCGAAAGCCCCTTGTCCCAAGCCCGAACATCGTTTAGACTTTACTCGGGTCAGGTACCTTGCCATTCCCATTTGCCCAACTGCGGAACCCTGATCGAGATCATGCATCCAACCCGATCACATTCTGCTCAATCCACCAGTGCGGCCCGGTCATGACCGCCGCACGACTTGCCATCCCGGTCAACAATCGTCATCGCCTCGGAGCAACGCCTCAACGTTGAGGCGCACCGCTCCCCGGCGTCCGTCCGTTCCTGCTTCTCAAGGAGTTTCAGCATCACTCGTGCACCTCGCTTCGGTCCCGGCGGTCCTCCCCAGCGCACCCGCATCAATCACCTCATCCGCATCACGCCCGTCCGTGTTATCGGACCCGACGGCGAGCAGATCGGGGTGATCGAAACCTCCGACGCCATCAAGATGGCCCTCGATCAGGGGCTCGACCTGGTCGAGATCTCGCCCGATGCGCGCCCGCCGGTCTGCAAGATCATGGACCACGGCAAGTTCAAGTACGAGCAGTCCAAGAAGGACCAGAAGAACCGCGCGTCGAGCAAAGCCAGCGAAATGAAGGAAGTCCGCCTCGGACGCTCCGTCAAGATCGACGAGCACGACGTGCAGATCCGCGTCAACCAGGCGCGGCGGTTCCTCATCGACGGGCACAAAGTGCTCATCACGCAGCGGTTCAAGGGGCGCGAGATGGCCCACCGCGAGATCGGCATCGAGCGTCTGAAGAAGATCATGGAGCAGCTCTCGGAAGTCGGCAAGCCCGAGACGAACTTCCCGCGCTGGATGGGCCCGCAGGCGAGCATCATCATCACCCCCGACAAGGCGAAGATCGAGATCGTCAAACGCCAGGAGCAGCGTCAGAAGGACATCGACGCGGCGAAGGAGAAGCGCGCCGAGCAGCAGAAGCACGCGGCCAACAAGCCCGAGGCTCCGGCTTCCAACGCCGCACCCGCACCAGCGCCGGTGCCGGTGAACAGCGCCCAGCAAGAGCAGGCACCCTCCAACGCCTGATTCCCGTTGGAGAAAGCACTTGGGATGTCCTTACGCCGCGCGTCCGAGAACTTCGCACGGCCTTCGCATCTCCCAACTTCGAAACCTCACCGAAGCCCCGCGCCCCGATCGCGGGGCTTTTTTCTTCCCGGACCTTCGCGGTAATGAACCACGCGGCGTGTTGCCCACGCGCTCTGCGCCGCAGAGATTCCGTAGATGCTGAGCGCCGCACACCCTCACGTCCGCGCATGCGCCGAGCTTCTTTGCTGCCGCGCGGTTGGGTGGTTTCTATCCGAAACTACCAGCATGAGCACGCACGAACTCGCCCAACGACGTACGCATTCTCCGCGCCGCGCCCTGCTCGCCGCCGGTGCGCTCGTCCTGTTCGCCGGCGCAAACCTCAGCGCGCAGCAGGTCAATATCTCGTCGCTTCCCAGCACGATCACCGCGGAAAGCTACCGCGTGAAGTTCGAGAACAACCGACTGTCGATCAAGGACCTTGTCTCGGGCACGGACATCGTCAAGGACGATCACGCCATCGCCCTTGTTGCCGGTCAGTGCGATACCGACATGAAAGTCGAGGCCAAGCCCGACGGCGTCGACTTCGTCCTCACCGTGAAGAACGACTCGAACAACCCCAAGACGCCGCCCAGCCTGCTGGTCTCACGTTTCCTCTTCGGCGACATCGAGGCCTGGAACTTCCGCCACGGTTCACGCAAGGTCAACGTCCAGTTCCCGGCCGATTTCTCGCAGCGGAGCGTCATCGGCATGCTCCGCCACGACTATCCCGCGGACGCGTACAGCCCCGTGCTGGTCTTCGGCAACACCACCCACACCGTGGGCGTGTCGGTCATCTACGACGTGGTGGGCTATGACCACAACGTCTTCCTTGATCTCGTCGCCGCCAAGCCCGGGCCATCTTCTCCCGGGCCCGGCTACTTCGTGAACATCACCTTCAACGCGCAGATCCCCGCGCGCACGACGCGCGAGTTCCGCGTTCCAGTGCGCGTCGCCCGGCAGAGCCAGCACTGGCTGAAAACCCTCGTGCCCTACCGCGATCACTTCCGCCAGACCTTCGGCGGCGTGCAGTACCGCGCCGACCGCCGCCCGGTCCTGGGCACCTCGCTCGCCGATGAAGCCTATCTCGGCGCTGCTAACCCACGCGGCTTCGGCAACTCCAACGCCCGCGTTGATCAGGCCGGCTACACAATGACCGTTGACAATCTCAACAACCTCATGCGCACGCAGGGGTACCAGCGCATCATGATCTGGGCTGTCAGCGGGCTGAACCGCACTCACGCCGATCTGAACTACCCGTTCAACTTCGCCACCGGCATCGACACCGTTCCGGTCATGGCCGCAACCGCCGATGAACTCAAGCGCCTGACCTCCCCGGAGCGCGGCATCGGCTACTGGTTCGGTAACTCGGCCACGCCTTCGAAACCCGGCTGGGATACCGGCGGGCTCTTCCCCCTCGATCTGAACAACTCAACGCTCGTCAACGCCGTCTTCGGCGAGATCGACCGCATCTCACAGCTCGGCGCCGACACCGTGGGCCTCGACGCGTTCGTCGTCGCCTCGCCCGGCACACAGTACCGCATGCTCTCCGCGCTCCACGAGCGATTCCCCAACATGCGGTTCGTCACCGAGCTCTCCTGCTCCGACATGATCCACACGCTGGGCCCCACCTTCCATTACGCCGTCGACGCCTCCGGGCCTGACTACCTGGCGCACTTCCTCGTCCCCGGGCATGAAACCTGGGCCCTCCCCAAGGCGAGCCACTGGGGCGCCTTGTCCATCAACGACTACGTTGCCAAGGTCAACCAACTGGCGCTCTGGGGCTACACCTTCGTCGATGGTCTGGGGCTCTCCGCACGCTCCAGCTTCCGCGCGGTTGACGATTCCGCCCTC
>JACVCS010000103.1 GCA_016741915.1 Phycisphaerales bacterium
CCCACCACCCGCTTCCCTGATTGTTGCACAAACCCCGCGAACAAACAAACAGGCCCGGCGGACCTTCTTCGGTTGCCGGGCCTGTTGGAACTGCTCACGACGCTTTCAGGTGGCACGGCTCTCCAGAGCCGTGCGTCCTCGCTCAGACAGCACGGCTCTGGAGAGCCGTGCCACCAAGAACCAGATTTAGCGATAGAACTCGACGATCAGGTTCGGGTTCACGTCAAACGGGATCTGGTCGCTGGTCGGCAGCGCCACGATCTTCGCCTGCAGCTCGCCCGGGTTGAAGTCGATCCAGCCCGGCACCTCGTGACCCGCCAGGCTCTCCATCGCCTCGCGCGCCAGCTTGTGCAGCTTGGGCTTCACGCTGATGACGTCGCCCACGTCGACCATCGCCGACGGGCGGTCCGTCTTCCGGCCGTTGATCATCACGTTGCCGTGCGCGACCATCTGACGGGCAGCCCAGATCGTCCGGGCCAGACCGCAGCGACGCACGACGTTGTCGAGTCGACGCTCCAGCAACCGCATGAGCTGCTCGCCGCTGTTGCCCTTACCACGGGCGGCCGCATCAACCACGCGACGGAACTGACGCTCCAGCACGCCGTAGTGGAACTTCACCTTCTGCTTCTCGTTCAGACGCAGGCCGTAGTCGCGCAGACGACGCCCACGGAAGCCGTGCATGCCGGGATACACCAGCGCGCGCTTGGACGTGTGCTTGGGGTTGTCCGCGATCGGGACACCCACGCGACGGGACAGCTTGACCTTCGGACCGGTGTAACGAGCCATAAAAAACCTCCGTCACCGGTCACGCGGCCAGCCCTTCAACCCTCAAGGTGAAAGACCAACTCCGCCGCCGGCGTGTCCGCCATCAACGCGGAACGCGTGAGGGCGAACGATCTGTGTCCGTGGACCGAGACTTCGGGCGGACGAATGAAAGATCCGGGCAGACGCTCTGCACCGGAAGGGGAGGAATGGAAGGCATTTGAGCCATCCAAGTCAAGAACGCATGCCAACGATCCCTTATCCTCCCAAAAACCAAACATCATCAGCAGCTTGGAGTTCATTTGGACTTCGAACCCTGTTCACCAAGCTGCTTCTGGAAACTGTCCGTAGCTTTACGGATCACAAAGTGCGGGATCAGCGCCGCGAGAACGCAGTACCCGAAGAAAATCAGCATGCGGTCTGCTCTGGTGACTGAGTTCGCAAGAACGCCGCTGTCGACGGTCGCCAACAGAACAGGCACCAAGGTCGCTGCCACCAAGCTCTCCAAAAAGTTCTTTCTCCAAAGGTTCTGCAAGCTGTCGAGCCTTTGATTCCGATCATCGAGCGCCTTTGAGTTTCCTTCAATCTCCGAGTCGATGCGTTTCTTCTCGTCCTCAAGCGACTCGTCAACTTGACTTACCTCCTTCGGCGTTTCGTACTTCGAGTACACCTCTCTGTTTGAATCCCTTCTCTTCAGCGTGAGCTGCTGAAGTTCGAGATCCGTTCGCTTTCGAGCCAGCTCCGCGATCTCGTATTCCAGTCGCTTGATCAGTCGAGCACGACCCGTTACCTCAAAAAACCGCATCAAAGACACCACCGCCGCGGCAGAAACCATCAAGGCAAGCAGCACAAACAACTGAGTAATCACTTCGCGTGTCCCTTCCGTTTTCCCACAACTCGTCGGTGGGGGTTCATTGCCCTGAACACCAACACCCCGCCCCCTCGGCTGCGTGCCGCCGCCTCTTTCTTCCGCGCCCGCCCGTACATGTTCACATTCAGCACATATGTGACAAGTTCCTGAAGTTCCCGCCGGTCCCATCGGCCCACTCGGACCTGGCGGGCCAGGCGGCCCAACTTGACCAGTTGGACCAACTGGGCCAGCGGGGCCAACTGGTCCCGGCGGCCCGACCTCTCCTCTTTCACCGTTCTTCCCGTTTTCGCCCTTAACTCCCGCAGCTCCATCAAGACCGTCTTTCCCGTTCTGTCCATCTTTCCCGTCTTTGCCATCTCGACCAGCTCGACCGTCTCGCCCATCGCGACCAGCAACACCGTCCCGTCCATCCCGACCAACGCTTCCGTCTCGACCATTCACGCCAGCAGAACCCGCGACGCCGTCCCGGCCATCCCGGCCATCCCGGCCATCCCGGCCATCCCGGCCATCCCGGCCATCTCGTCCACTCCGTACGTCCTGCCCGGCGCGTGCCGGAACAGCTACTCCACCATTGGGCAGAACGAGCGTCGTTCGCGCGCTTTGCTCACCAATCTGCGTCACATTCGCTTGCACCGAAATATCACGTCCATCAACGACCGATCTCTCCCTTTCAGGCTGAATTGGCGCCACCGTCTGCGCTTGATTCACTTCGCTGTTTGAACGCTCAGAAACTCGAACACACGACGACGAAGTGAGCAGTGCCGAAGCCAGACCGCAAGAAACCACGCATCTATTCATCATCGATCTCCGAGATCATGCTCTGTCGATCAGAGAACATCCGTCGAGCATACCGAAACACGCCAAATCACTTCAGTTCAACTGAAGTTTATGAACACTGAATACACATCCCTCGCGGACACACGCACAACGCCCGTGCCGCCCACCCGCTCGGGCCGACAGTCCCACCTCGATCCCTCGCTTCCTTTGCGGACCGCCTTCGATCAGCATTCCCGATCGGCTTGCCACTTTGACCAACGCCCACCCTACCATGCGTCAATGCACCGGCCCATCCACCTCCCGGTCCTCTCCTCCTCCCCCAACACCCCAAACCCCCGCGCGCTCCCGCTTCAAGCGCGCTCCGACGAGCTTTCCTCCTACGAAAAGAAGGAAAAATGCGGCGTCGTCGGCCTTTGGGGCATCCCCGAGGCCGCCTCGCTCGCCTACCTCGGGCTCTACGCCCAGCAGCACCGCGGGCAAGAGTCCGCCGGGCTTGCCGTCTCCGACGGGCAAACCCTCCGCGCCCACACCGGCATGGGCCTGGTCCCCGAGGTCCTCGACGGCCCCACCGTCGCCAAACTCGACGCCCACGTCGCCGCCGCCAAACCGGGCCAGGGCGGGGGAGGGGGGGCAATAGGCCACAACCGCTACTCCACCGCCGGCGGCTCGCTCGAGTGCAACGCCCAGCCACTCCTCGAATCCTTCGTCGGCGGCCAAGTCGCCCTCGCCCACAACGGCAACCTCATCAACGCCGACGCCTTCCGCGCTCAGTTCGAAAAGGCCGGGCACCTCTTCCACACCACCTCCGATACCGAGGTCATCATCCACCTGCTCGCTTCACCGTCGCAGCAGCAGACCCCCGACCCGCTCGCCGCGACGCTACGGCACCTTGAAGGCGCCTTCTCGCTGGTCTTCCTCTTCAAGGACCGACTCGAAGCCGCCCGCGACCCGTGGGGCTGGCGGCCGCTCGTCCTCGGCCAGTTCCCCAGCGGGCACTACTGCGTCGCCAGCGAGACCGTCGCCCTCGAAGTCATGGGCGCAAACTACCTCCGCGAGATCGAGCCCGGCGAGATCGTCACCATCTCCGACAAAGGCCTCTCCACGCGCCGCTACGCCGAGCGCTCCGTCCCCGCGGCCCACTGCGTCTTCGAGCACGTCTACTTCGCCCACCCCGCCAGCAACGTCTTCGGGCAGAACGTCCAGCTCACCCGCGAAGCCTTCGGCGAGCGCCTCTCCATCGAACACCCCGTCGAGGCCGACTTCATCGTCCCCATGCCCGACTCGGGCCGATCCGCCGCGGTGGGGTACGCACGCCACAGCAAGATCCCGCTGCGCGAAGCCATCGTCCCCAACCGCTACGTGGGCCGAACGTTCATCCGCCCCACGCCGCAGCAACGCCAAGCCGCCGTGCGACTGAAGCTCAACGTCATCTCCGAGATCGTCCGCGGCAAGCGCCTGATCATCGTCGACGACTCCATCGTCCGCGGCACAACCACCCGCGCCAAAATCCAACAGATCCGCAACGCCGGCGCTCTGGAGATTCACCTGCGCATCTCCTGCCCGCCGATCCGCCACCCGTGCTTCTTCGGCGTCGATTTCGCCACCCGCGATCAGCTCATCGCCAGCGGCAAAACCGTCGAACAAATCCGCGAGTTCCTGGGTGTTGATTCGCTGGGCTACCTCTCACTCGAAGGCATGCTCTCCTGCGTCAACCGCCCCGCCGGCTCGTGGTGCACCGCCTGCTACAGCGGCGACTACCGCCTCGATGTCGAGCACCCGACAACGGAAGAGATCGTGCCGCCGCCGCTGACGCAGCAGCAGCGGATCTTTTCGTGATTGAATGATCTGCCGGGACAAAGGCGGGAATCGAAGCGTGCCGCGCGTCGTGCGCTGTCGTTGCTTTCCTGCTTCGCACGCTTCACGGCGAGCTATTCCTCTTCCTGAACCCAGTGACCTTTTTCGATCATCAGCGCCCGCCACGCTGTCGCCGCTGGCCCGCCCCGCTCCGAAAAACTCCCGCTGCCGGCGCGATGGATCAGCGCCCGCACATCGTCGGCGGTGAAGACCCAGTCCAGCCCGCCGTGCCCCGGGCCCTTCACGCGGGCGGCCTTGCGGATCGTGTCGAACGTCTTCCCCGACAGTCCCGAGCACTCCAGCAGCTCGCGCTTGGTAAAGCTCTTCTCCGGGTCATGCTTCGGCCGCGGTGTTTGCCCTGGTCTCACGTCAACTGCTCCCGGTGCGATTTCACGATCTCGTGAAGCTCACTTCGTTCCCGCGGCCGCACTCAACGCGTTCAGCCACGCCAGCATCTCTTCGCTGCTGAGGTACCCCTCAGCTCGCGCCACTTCCGTCTCACCACGGTACGCGATCATCGTGGGGATCTCCGAAACGCCCACCCGCTGCGACCGTCCCGGCTCCGCGTCCACGTCGACCATCTTCATCACCGCGGCGCGCTCAAGCCACTGTTCCACGGCCGGATCCACCAGCGTCGTGCGGTCCATCTCGTTGCAAGGCCGGCACCACGACGCGGAATACTTCACGATGAAGAGTTTCCCCTCGCGCCCCGCCGCCGCCGCGGCCTCTTCATACGCCCGCGCATCGAAGATCCGCGGGTGCGAAGGCCCTCGCAGCAGCAACACGCCGCCGACGATCAACCCCACGGCCAACAACACACCCAGAAATCGCACGCTTCACCTCGTTTCTCGTCAGCGGGATTCAACGCGGAGGACACAGAGGACGCGGAGTGAAGACACCCCTGTCTTCACCAGTGCCCAATGCCCAGTGCCTATTCCTACTCCTTCCCCCACTCACCGATGCGACCGACGCGGTCCATCCATGCCGCCGCCACCGCGTTGGGCTTCTCGGCCACGTTCACCTTCACGGCCATGCTTCCCCCACCCCCCACTCCCGCCCGCGCCGAACCGATCACGCGCCACCGCTCGCCGAACTTCCCCATCACCACCAGCCACCGTCCGCCGTCGGCACTCTTCGCATCCTCCGACGCCACGCCCCGGTCGTCCTTCGCACGCTCCGCGCTCACCGTCACCACCACGCCGCCGACGGATTGCTCCGCGGTCATCTTCACGTTCACCGGCGCGGGGAAGCCCTGCGCACGCTTGGCAACAGCACCCGGCGGCGTCATCGGCGGCAGCGGCGCACTCAACCACGGGCTCATCGGTACCAACGCCGGCTCCGCAAAGACCGAGCTCTTCAGCGCATCGCCCAGCCCGCGCCGATTCTCCACCACCGCCACCGCACTAAAGGCAATCACGCCCGTCGCGCCCAGACTCTTCCGCGTCAGATCGATCTGCGAGAGAATCTCCGCCGGCTCCCATGAATCGCGCGACTTCGCATCTGTGCTGGCGCTCTTTGCCAAAACCCGGCTCGCGTTCAACCCGGGCCAAACGTGCCGCTTCTGATCGTTCTGATCGATCCACCAATCCAGCAGCCGTGCGTACGGCTGCTGCGGCGCGTCGATCTTCCAATACAACTGCGGCGCGATGTAGTCCAGCATCCCCTCACGCAGCCACCGCCGCGAGTCCGCGTGCAACGCCGTGAACGCGTCCATCCCCCGCACCTGCGGCGGGAAGCCCGGCCTCCAAATGCCGAAAGGACTAATCCCCACCAGCACGTGCGGCTTCACCGCCTTCACCCGCAGATACAACTGCGACACGAACGAATCGATGTTCGCCCGCCGCCACGCTTCGAGCGAGAGGTTCGTCTTGCTCGCCGCGAACGACTCGCTATCCGGGAAGGGCACGTTCGCCTTCGGGTACGGATAGAAGTAATCGTCGATGTGGATCCCGTCCACGTCGTAGCGTTGCACGATGTCCATCGCGACCGCGAGCGAGTGATCGCGTGCCGCGGGCACGCCCGGGTCGAGCCACAGATACCCGTCGTACGCCCGCACCCACGAGGGGTTCACCTTGCTGACGTGGTTCGGCGCATCGGGCGAAGTCGCGCGAACATGCCGAGCGCGGTAGGGGTTGATCCACGCGTGAAGCTGCATCCCCCGCGCGTGCGTGCCGCTGATCCACTCGGCCAGCGGGTCATACCCCCCCTCGCCGGCCGGCGCACCCGCAACGCCCTGCCCCTGCGTCCCCGACAAAAACTCACTCCAGGGCTCAAGCCGGCTCTGGTACATCGCGTCACAGCTCGGGCGTGCCTGAAAGATCACCGCGTTGAAGCCCGCCGCCTGCGTCGAGTCGAGGATGCGGTTCATCTCGCTGCGAAGCTGCTCGACCGTCAGGCCCTTCTTGCTGGGCCAATCGATGTTCGCAACCGTCGCGACCCACACGCCGCGGAACTCACGGGGCGGCGCGGGGGGTGCCCACGCTTTGTCGGTTGTCGCCGCAGGAGCGCCGCCCGTCGCCGGTTGATTCGCCAGCGCCGAGGCACCAACCGCGAACGAAAAGACTATCGCCGAAAGCGACATCAACGTCGAAGCCAGAGCCGATCGTGCACGCATCATGCCGGAAGGATAACGGGGAGGAGAACACGAACGCGAACGTGAACGTGAAAAAGAAAGCAATCGCCCGGACGAAACAAAATCAGCCGGTCTTCAGATTCGCGTTCGCGTTCTGATTCGCGTTCCCCGCCGCCCTCTCCGCCGCCTGCACGACGTTCTCCAGCAGCATCGTCACGGTCATGGGCCCAACGCCTCCGGGCACCGGCGAGATCCACCCCTCGCTCCCCAGCCGCTCGCGCACCTGGGCGAACGACACGTCGCCGACGGTGCGCATCTTGCCGTCGGCGCCCGCGACACGGTTGACACCCACGTCCACCACCACCGCGCCGGGCTTGACACAGTCGGGCACGATCAGCTCGGGCACGCCCGCCGCCGCCACGAGCAGGTCAGCGGTGTACATCAGTTCCTTGATCCCCGGCGTCCACTTATTACACGAGATCACCGTCGCGTCGTGCCTCATCAGCAGCACCGCGATGGGCTTGCCCACGTGATCGGACGCGCCGATGACCACCGCGCGCTTGCCACGCAGCGGCACACCCGTGTGCTCGATCATTTTCACAACCGCAAGGGCGGTGCAGGGTGCCAGCGACGAGCGCCCGTAGACGATGTTGCCGATGTTCGCGGGGTTCACGCCCTCCGCGTCCTTCTCCGGCGCAATCAGGCTCTGCACGCTGTACGCGTCGACACCCGCGGGAAGGGGCAGGTGCAGCATGATCGCCGAGCACGCGGGCTCCACGTTGAGCTGCGCGATCCGGTCGGCGATCTCGTCGCGCGTCGCGGTGGCAGGGAGCTGATGCAACCGAAACTCGATCCCCAGCGTCCCCGCTGTCTTGCCCTGATTCTCCGCATAGACCCGGCTCGCGTCGTCCGCCGCCGAGCACAGAATCGCATCCAGCCGAACCGACGCCCCCACATCCTTCAACGCCCGCACCCGCGCGGCCAGATCCGCCCGAAAGCGCTCCGCCAACGCCTTGCCATCAATCAATCGTGCGGTCATGGGTGTGGGGCTTGAGTGTCTATTTCAGACCTGCGGAAAGAGAAAACCGGTTCACCACGGAGTCACGGAGAGCACTGAGAACAGAAATCAGCAAAGGGCGAAGCAGCAAATCGATCCGTCCAAACCATCGCCAACACCACCGCCCACATTCACCCCAACACCTCTGCGATTGCCGATTGCCCAATCCCGATTCCCTTGCCTTTCTCTGCGTCCTCTGCATCTCTTTGTGAACCCTTCCGGGCTCAGTGCGAAGACAGCACCGCCGCGGTCTTCATGGGGCGGTCTTCCGTGCTCGCCGCGTGCAGGCCCGCGCTCGTGCCCGCTTGCTTGCTGTCCAGCGGGCTGAACCGCGAGCCCGCGAGCTTCAGGCGTTTGTTGCTCGTGCTCGCCGGCAGCAGCGGCTGCACCGCCAGCACCACCGCCGCCAGACCGACGTTCATCAGCAGCATGGGCACCAGCGTGTGCATCCCCAGATAGACCAGGATCGCGTTGCCGATCAGCGCCAGCAGCGAGATCGGGATCACCGCCTGCCAGCCCATCTGCATCACCTGATCAAACCGCAGCCGCGGCAGCGACCAGCGGATCACCATCATGAAGCACACCAGCCCCACCGCCTTGCCGAAGAGCACGCCGAACTTCAGGAACGGCGCAAACCAGACGGTGTCCTCGATCCCCAGGCCCGGGATGTTGATCCACGGCAGCACCTGCCACCCGCCCAGGAACATTACCGCGAAGAGCGCCGAGCCCACCGCCATGTGCGTGTACTCAGCCAGGAAGAAGAGCCCGAACCGCATCGACGAAAACTCGGTGTGGTACCCGCCGACGAGTTCGCTCTCGCACTCGGCATTATCAAACGGCGCCCGGTTGCACTCCGCCAGCATGCAGATGAACAGGATCGCCCCGATCACCGGCTGCGAGAAAATCAGCCAGCCGTTCTGTTCCTGCCACTTGATGATCTCCGTGGGGATCAGCGACCCGGTGATCAGCAGCACCACCAGGATCGAAAGCCCCATCGGGATCTCGTACGAGATCATCTGCGACGAGGCCCGCAACCCGCCCAGGAACGAGAACTTGTTGTTGCTCGCCCACGACCCCAGCGCCACCGCGTAAATCGACAGCGAAGCCACCGCGAGCAGATAGACCACACCCACGTTCAGGTTCGCGCCGATCACATTGACCGTCTGCGCGTTGATCGTCCAGTTCAACACCGGGATCGTGAACTCCGCGACGTTGACAAACCCGCCCCACGGGATGATCGCAAAGGAAATCAGCGCCGGGATCACCGCCAGCCCGGGGGCAAGGCGGAAGAGGGCCTTGTCCACACCTGCGGGGGTGAAGTCTTCCTTGAGCATCATCTTCACGCCGTCAGCGAGGGACTGCCCAAGCCCCCAGAACCCGAACCCGCGCGTGACCTTCTCCAGCACAGGCAGCCCCAGCCCGAACCCAACCCGGTTGGGCCCGATCCGGTCCTGCATGTACGCGGAAATCTTCCGCTCCAGATAAATCGAAAGGCCGGCCAGCCCCAGCAGGATGTGCACCACGATCAGAATCGTGACCACCGAGACGATGAGCTGGGCGTCGATGAAGTCGGGCTTTGGCATAGTCGGGCAGATGGTAGGGTGGTGAATACCGAACCGCAAGGGGTTGGGGCCGTTGCAGAAAACAACCGTCCACGCCCCGACCCCCCACCCCCACCACCTCCACCC
>JACVCS010000104.1 GCA_016741915.1 Phycisphaerales bacterium
CCCCCGCCACCACCGAAAACCCCATGCCCCCCCCGCCCGCCCAACGCCGAACCGCCCGGCTCCCCCCCACCGTCACCCTCCCCGCCTCCATTCCCCTCGACATGCGCGAACGCCTGGAAAAAGTCGGCCACTCCTGCCCCGTCCACGCCTCGCTCCACCCAGAGGTCGACGCGCCGATCATCTACCGCTACGTCTAACCGCCGCCGCGAAAGCCCGCTGGCACACGCCCCCGGCGCGTTCTACACTCCCTGGGCGGCCCCCGGCATCCAAAGCCCCGGCCCGTCCTGTCCCCGATCATCCCCTTCGTTTCGATCCCGCGGAGTTTCCATGCCTCACGTCATCGCCGAGCCGTGCGTCGCCACCAAAGACACTTCCTGCGTTGAAGTGTGCCCGGTCGATTGCATCCACCCCACCAAAAACGAGCCCGACTTCGGCAAGTCCAACCAGCTCTACATCGACCCCGGCACCTGCATCGACTGCGGCCTCTGCGTCGACGAATGCCCCGTCAAGGCCATCTACCCCGAAGAAGACCTCCCCAAGGAATGGACCAAGTTCGTCCAGATCAACCTCGACTACTTCAAGCAGCAAGGCTGATCGCCTCGCCCGCACAGTCCGCCGCACCCACTCCGCCACCCCAGCACCGGCCAACGCGGCATCACACCGAAATCGACAGGGTCCCCTCACCACCGAAGGCAAGTTCGGTAGATGTTTGTATATTCTCGGGCACACCGCCCTTTCCGGGGATCTTTTTCTCCTTTTCCACGCGCCAATCTGAACCGCCGGGCCGAATACCCTGTTCAATACGGTGTCGTTTCTCTGTTCGCACAACCGCTTCCTCGGACCGACCCCGGACCCGTCCGTCCGCGTTCGCTCCGCTGATCGGGGGATGAGCCATGCTCGAGATTACCCGTCTGCTCCGTCGCGCCAAGCGCCGCCTCATGCTCACCCGCGGCCTGACCGGTCTGGTGGTCCTCAGCACCGCCGCCGTCATCTGCATCGCCGCCCTTATCGTTGTTGAACGCTCAGGCCTGGCGATGGTCCGCTGGGACCAAGCCGCGATCTTCGGCCCCATCGGGCTCGTTGTCGGCACGCTCCTCTGGGCCCTCATCCGCCTCCCCAACCAGCACCAGGTCGCCCGCGCCGTTGACGAAGGCGCAAACCTCAAAGAGTCGCTCTCCACCGCCCTGCACGTCGCCAACGCCGCCGACCCGTGGAGCAAGGCCGTCGTCGCCTCGGCTTCCAGCGCCGCCCCCGCCGTGAACCTCAAGACCGCCATGCCCGTGCGCGCCCCGCGCCACTGGCCCGCGCCCTTCATCGCCGCGATGGCCGCCTTCGTG
This sequence comes from Phycisphaerales bacterium, assembly GCA_016741915.1. Lineage (GTDB taxonomy): Bacteria > Planctomycetota > Phycisphaerae > Phycisphaerales > UBA1924 > JACVCS01. The sequence continues at coordinate 1,338 of JACVCS010000104.1, forward strand.
CTCTGGATCGTCCTGCCCTCCTTCGACCTGCTGGGCAAAAAGGCCGAGGCCAAGAAACTCGCCGAAGATCAGAAGCGCGCCGAGACGCAGCGCCAGGAAGCCGAGAAGGCCAAGGCCCAGGCCGACAAGATCGTCGCCAAGGTCGACGCCCTCAACCCCGAAAAGGGCGAGGGCGACAAGTCCAAGTCCCTTGAAGAAAACCAGGCCCTGAAGCAGAAGAACCCCGAAGAAATCCGCCGCGCCGCCATCCGCACCCTCACCAGCGCGATGGAGAAGATCGACGCCGCAAAGCAGTCGGCCACGGCGCAAACCACGCAGACCATGCTCGACAAGCTCAAGCAGCTCCGCACCCCCGGGCAGGGTCCGCTCTCCGAACTCTCCAGCGCCCTGTCCAAGGGCAACATCGCCGAGGCGAAGGACCAGCTCGACAAGCTCACGCAGGACCTCGCCTCCAGCAAGCTCAACGAAACGGAAAAAGAGAAACTCGCCGAGCAGCTCGACAAAATGTCCAAGCAGCTCGCGAACCTCGCGAAAGATCAGTCCGCCCTGGAGAAAGCGCTCAAGGACGCCGGCATCGATCCCGCCGCCGCAAAAGACGCACAGCAACTCGCCGAAGCACTCAAGAACAGCGACAAGCTCTCCGAGCAGCAGAAGCAGGCGCTGCAGAACCTCCAGCAGGCGCTGCAGAACTCCAACGCCGCCTGCCAGAACATGAGCGAGTCGATGGACAAAATGGCCCAGGCCTGCAAAAACCCCCAAGGCGGGCAGCAGAGCGGCACCGGCCAAGGTCAGCAAGCCAACCAGCAGGGCCAGCAAGGTCAGCAGGGCCAAGAAGGTCAGCAGGGTGAGCAGGGTCAACAGCAAGGCCAGGGCATGAGCCAGCAGATGGCCCAGGCGATGGACGAACTCTCCGATCAACTCTCCCAGATGGAAATGGCCGAGGCCGAGATGAAGTCCATGGAGGCCACCGCCGCCGAGGCGAAGCAGCAACTCCAAGCCCTCTCCGAGGGCATGGGCCAGTGCGACTCCCCCGGCATGGGCGCCGCCGACAAGGGCGGGCTCGCCGGCAACGGCGCATTCAAAGACGGCCAATCCCAAGGCGACGGCGCCGGCCGCGGCGGCCCGGGCATCTCCTCCGGCGGTGGTGGCATGGGTGAAGCCGCCGCCAACGAGTCCTGGAAGAAGATCAAAGCCAAAACCGAAGACACCGGCGGCACACCCATCGGCACCATGCTCATCCAGGGCGAACAGGTCAAGGGCGAATCACGCCAGCAGTTCGCCACCATCGCCGCCGCCGCAGAGCAGGAAGCCACCGAAGCCCTCGAAAACAACGTCATCGAGCGCCAATACCACGATCTCGTCAAGCACTACTTCGGTCAACTCGCCGCCAAGAGCAACGCCGACAACAAGCCCGCGCCCAAGCCCGACGCCAAGTCGGGCGTCCCCGCCAAAGACGCGCCCAAGCCGTAACCCCGCGCAGCCCTCCCCCTCAACGCGATCGTGAGCACGCATCATCACACCCGCCCGCGCCGTGGCCGCGCCTTCTCCGCCGACGCTCCTTCTCCGCACACCCGTGAACACCGATCCATGAAACACGACCGCACCGTCGGCCAACGCCTTTCCCGCCGCGAGGTCCTGCGACTCTTCGCCGCCGCGTCGCTGCTCACAACGCCCGCACTCCTCGCCGCCGCCTGCTCGCGCGCAACATCCGCCGCCGCCACTTCGACCGTCACGGTCTACTGCTCGCTCGACCGCGACATCATCGAGCCCGTCCTCAAAGCCGCCGGAACCGCGCTGACGCTCACCATCGAAGCCGTCTACGACACCGAAGCCACCAAAACCACCGGCCTCGCCCTCCGCCTCCGCTCCGAAGCCGCCCGTCCACGCGCCGATCTCTGGCTCAGTTCCGAAGCCATCAACACCGCCAACCTCGCCGCCGAGGGCCTCCTCGATCCACTCCCCGATCAGACCACGCCGCTGAGCACGATCCTCTCGCGCTGGCCCAAGGCCCACCGCACGCCGACCTGGGTTCAGCTCGCCCTCCGCGCCCGCGTCATCGTGCACAACCCCAAGGCCCTCGATCGAACCAACGCGCGGCCGCCCGAATCCCTGCTCGACTTCGCGCACCCGCGCTTCAAAGGCCGCGCCGCCATCGCCGACCCACGCTTCGGCACCACCCGCGGGCACCTCGCCCTGCTCCATCAAACCCTCTCCGCCGAGGGTTTCCGCATCTACCTGCAAGCGTTGAAAGCCAACGAGCTCCAGATCGTCCCGGGAAACGCCGCCGTCGTCCGCGCCGTCGCGCGGGGCGAAGCACACCTCGGCATCACCGACATCGACGACCTCCGCGCCGCCGAGCGCGAGTCCTGGCCCGTGGTCGAATCTCCCGCGACATCCACCGCCACCAACAACCCCGCGAGCACCCCCGAACTGCCAACGCTCGATCCACGCGACCGCGCCGCGATCATCGCCGCCACGCGCATCAATACGCCCACCACGCTCGCCTTCGTCCGCTCCGCGCCGAACCCCGCCGGTGCGCAGCGCCTCGCCGCGTGGCTGCTGGAGAAAAACCTCGAAACCGCCCTCGCCGTGCCGCAGTGGGGGGCTCAGCCCGTCGACCCGCTCGTCGAACAACCCGCCCGGCCCTCACCCGCCAAACCCACCCCCGAACCCGATTGGTCAACCCTCAAAGACCACATCACCCCAGCGCTCAACCTCTGGCAGCAGATCATGGGCTAACCCCCCCCACGCCCACGCACCAACACGCTCGTTGCGTTCGTCTTTGCGTTCGCGTTCGTGTTCGTGTTCACGTTCAGTTTCACGCTCGCGTTGCAGTCCCCCCCACCTTCCGCGTCACTGTGACGGCCGCGTACAACCCCGCCACCTCCTCACGCTCATACACCCGCGGCCCGTACCGCGGGTTCAGCGGCTGCAACCGAATCCGCACCACCCGCAACGCCGCCGTTCCGCCCTCGCCACGCAGCGCCGCATCGTCGATCACCCGCCCCGCCTCGTCCTCAAAGTACACCCGCTTGAACGTCGTCTGCGAGTCGCGCTCAAGCCGAACAAAACAATCCGACCCGTTGTACACCGCCGCCCGAGGCGAAAAAACCACCATGTCCCCCTCGCGATACTCCGGCTCCATCGAGTCGCCAACCACCCGCGCACCGAACGCGTCCGGATCACTGACCTCGGGCACCCGCACATACTCGTCCGCCACCCGCGCCGGATACCCCAGATCCGTGAACTCCGTCGGATACCCCGCCGCCACCTTGTTCATCAAGGGCACCTCCACCGGCAGCCCCAGCCGAACCACCGCTCCACCCTCCGCATCGCCACCGACCACAATCCCCGCCTCCGCCGATGCGCCCACACCGGTTTCACCCGCGCGCGAGTCGTTGCCGATCGCGCCCGCCGCCGCGCGCTTGACACCCAGTTCTGACTGAGCGTTCAACTCCGGGTCGATCTGCGAAATGATCCGCCGCAACTGCCCGCTCGCCAGCGCGCGATCCAGCCCGCCCAATCCCCCAAGTTCCGCCAGTTGCTTCCCCGCCAGCACCCTCGCGGCCCGCTGCGCCGCCTGCAGCCGGGCCACGTCGGATTTCACCTCCCCCGGCGCATGCTCCCAGTGGTCCGCCCGCACCAACTCACCCCGCGCAAGCCCCAGCGCATCCTCCAGCCGGATGAGCATCGCACGCGAGCTCGTCCGCCGCCCGCGCTCAAGCATCGACAACGCACTCTTCGCGCACCCAACCCGCTCGGCCAGGGCTTCCAGCGTCAACCCCCGCGCTCGCCGGGCCGCGCGGATCATCGCCCCGCAGGTCGAAAGTCCCGCCAGCGCCCCCGAATCATCCCCCACTCCGGCGTTCATGCCGGTTCCTGAGTTCTCCCCGACGCCCCGGAGCCCCCCGGCCTTGCCATACCTCTCCTCGCCGCCATGACCAAAGACCCCCCCCCGCGGAGGGGGTTGGGTCGTTCGGCTTCGCTCGATGTCCCAACGTTGGTCGGAGTTGTCCACAGATTCCTCCCAAAGCCCAGGGTGCTCTGGCCCACCGCTGCGCGCAATCTTCGTCCCATTTGCCAAAGCCACTTGCCAAACCGATACCGAATAGTAGACAATACTCGTTCACAAACAAGTGAACTTGTGTTCACAGTGATCGTTTCGCGAACCGGGAGGTGCGCTCGTGTCCACCAGTAAACCAAGTATATACCAAACAACCGACGCCACGCAACCTCAACTGCAGCGCCGAAAGGATCGTGCCCGCGATCTCGCCCAGACGCTGCTCGCCCGCACCGAGCCGCTCAACAGCGCCGACCGCGCCCTGCTCGAAGCCGTCTACGACCGCGGCGAGACCTTCGTCACACTCTCACACCTCCTCCAGCGCGACCGCAAGTGGATCTCGCGCCGCGTTCGCCTGCTCACCGCCCGCCTCCTCTCGCACGAGTACGCCTTCGTGCTCCGCAATCTCGAGCGCTGGCCCGTCACGATGCGCAGCGTTGCCCGCGAGGTCTACCTGCTCGGTCGGGGCCTTCGCTCCGCCTCCGTCTCGCTGAAACTGACGTACCACACCATCCGCCGTCACCGCGACGCGATCCAGACGTTGATCCAGGCGGACCGCGCAAACGCGCCGCAGCCGCCGCGGACGTCGGCGAACGCGCAGCAGCACCACCGCCAGGGGGCCGCGTGATGAACCGGCGCACCGAAGGTCAACACGGTCGATCACCATCGCGCGGGCGCGGGCGCGATGCGCTCCGCACCGCGCGCCTGCTCCTGGGCCTCTCGCTGCGAGCCGATCGCTCCGCTTCCGAGCAGCCTTCGGTGAGCGTGCGCGCGGTGCGGGCCTTGGAGCGAGTCTCCCCGGGCGGGGCGTACTTCATCTGCGGGCCCTCGGGCTCGGGCAAGACCACGCACCTGCGCCGTCTTGTCCGCGCCCTCCGCGTCCGCGGCGAAACGGTGATCGGCATGACCAGCACGCCGCCGGCGGCCGCGTGTTCAAAGCGACTCATCGACCTGGGGCGCGGGCTGTCCATGCAGCGCTGGCTGACGATCCTGGCGCACGCGGGGCTTGCGGAGGCGGGGCTCTTCGCCACGCGCCTCCGCGATCTCTCAACAGGGCAGCAACGCCGGGCGGCGGCGGCGTGCACGCTCGCACGAGCCGAGCGATCACGCCCACGCACCCGGCTCTCCACCACGAGCCGCAAAGTGTGGATCGTCGCCGACGAACTGACCTCGGGGCTCGATCGATCCACGGCACTTTCGCTCGCGGCCGGGCTCGCGCGGTTCATCGCCGGCACACGCCTCGGCACCTGCCCTCTGCGATTGCTCGTGACCACGCACGACGGGTCGTTCGCCGAGGCGATCAGGCCCGAGGTCGAGGTCGTCTGCCGATTGAACGCGCCGGCGGCGGTCTTCACGCGCTCGCAGCGACGCCGAGCATCGTGAAAGTCCGAGTGAACCGGCGTGTGTCTGAGGTGCAGCGATGCGGGCGGGGAGGGGGGGTAGGGAGGAGGGGGTTTCGATGCTTGGCGGGTGTGAACAGGGTGATCGGCTGAAGACCCTTTGCGGCAACCGCGCGTTGCTGTCGAACTTCCGCGTGCGCGATGCGCACGTTGCGGCGCTGCGGTCGCTGCTGCGGTTTCATTACCGCGCCGGCGAGCCCGCGACGATCGCGCGGATCATCGCGGCGTACGAGCGCGGTTCATCCGGGCGCGACGATGAACCCGCGGCGGTCTTGTGCGTGAGTTACCCGGTCCTCAACGCGCCGTGGCGGGCGCACGCCTGTGGCCCGAACTGGCCGGCGCGGACGCGCGCACGATCAACGCCCGCGTGCGCTGCATCTCGCGCGTGGTGGTCGATCCGCGCTTTCGCGGGATCGGGCTTTCCAGCGAACTGGTTCGGTGCTACCTCCGCGAGCCGCTGACGACGCACACCGAATCGCTCGCGGCCATGGGCTGCGCGTGCCCGTTCCTTCTCGCCGGCGGGATGCAACAACTGGAACTTCCGCGATCAACCCGCGATGAGCGCCTGCTGCACGATCTGCGCGCGCTCGGTGCGCGGCCGGCGGATCTGCTGGGCGGCGCGCGGGTGATCGATCACCGCTCACGCCACGGCAGGGCCCTCCGCAGGGCGCTGCTGCGCTGGGCGAAGGCCAGCAAAGCCACCGCGCGCGGAGCGGAGAAACGAACAACGGCGGATCTGCTGAGTGACGCGGCGGGTGCGCTGCGTCCGACGCGGTTGGTCTACGTCCACAGCGTTTCCATCGGTTCGGTTCAACCACACGGGGAGGGCAACAGATGAGCGAGCACACGGCAGAAGATCAAGGACCAAAGCGCAAAGCTCGGCGGGCAACGCGCAGAAGTTCCAACACGAGAGCCCGATCAAGGACAAAGCCGAGCGCGAAGGCGGAACAGGGCTCCGTCGCACCCGAAACGCCGACGGGTTCGATGGCGAGCGATAACGACGCGGTCGGGATGTCGGAACGGTTGGCCGCGCCGGCGAACCCTGCGGCCTTGCGGGCGTTTCTGCGCGAGCTGGGGATCGTCGTGCCGACGCGGGCGCTCAGCGAGCGGGGGAGCACCAGCCCCTTTGAGTACCTGTGCTTTACGTATTTCGAGGGGCTGCGGTTTGATGATTCGGGGGTCTCACTGGGTGAGGCGGCGCGGACGAGCCCGGACTGTGTGGTGTGGGCGAATCGCGGCGGGGGGAAGACGTTTCTGTCGGCCGTGGCGACGATGTTGGATCTGGTCTTCAAGCCGGGGATCGAGGTGCGGACGCTCGGCGGCTCGCTGGAGCAATCTCGAAGGATGCACGAGCATCTGCGGACGCTCTTTGAGAAGCCGAGCTTGTCGGGGTTGGTTGGTGAGCGGGGCGTGACGGACAAGCGGCTGAAGCTGCTGAATCGCTCGCGTGCGGAGGTGTTGAGTCAATCGCAGGCGAGCGTCCGCGGCACGCGCGTGCAGAAGGTGCGCTGCGACGAGGTGGAACTGTTCGATCCGGAGGTGTGGGCGGCGGCGCAGCTCGTCACGCGGTCGATGGCGTGCGCGGGGCCCTGGGGGAGCGTGGTGCGCGGGAGTGTCGAGGCGCTGTCGACGATGCACAGGCCGATGGGCTTGATGTGGAACGTGGTGCAGGAGGCGAGCACGACGCGCGGGCTCAGCGGCGGGGCGCTGGTGATGGGAGAGAACGCGAACGTGAACGTGAACATGAGCGAAGACGAGAAGCATCGGCGGCGGGTGCTCTTTCGCTGGGGCGTGGTTGATGCGCTGGAGCATTGCGATGAATCGCGCGAGTGCGCGCGGTGCGGGCTGAACGATGAGTGCGCGGGGAGGGCGAAGACGCGCGGCGTGGATGAGGCGGGGCACGTGCATATCGACGATGCGCTGCGGGCGAAGGCGCGGGTGAGTTTGGCGCAGTGGGAGTCGGAGATGCTGTGCTTCAGGCCGAGCCGGAGCGACACGGTGTATCCCGAGTTTGATGTGGCGGTGCACGTGATGCACGGGCGGCTGGAGTTGCCCGTGGAAAGGGGCGGGGAGGCGGCGGTGCACGACCCGCTGGCGCCGGCGCGGGTCAATGCGCAGGGGCAGGTGCTGCGGAACTTTGGTCAGGGGGCGCTGGCGAACGCCCGGCTGCTGTGCGGGATGGACTTTGGGTTGCGCTCGCCCACGGTTGTGCTGTGGGCGCTGGTGGGCAGCGACGGGGTGCTGCGCGTGGTGGACGAGATGGTGGCGAGCGATCGCGCCACGGGCGAGCACATCGACACGATTCTGCGCAGCGCGTGGGGCGAGCCGGAGTGGGTTGGTGTGGACCCGGCGGGGTGCAATCGCAGCGAGCAGACGAGGTTGAGTGCGGTGGACTTGATGCGGAAGGCGGGGCTGAGCGTGCGGGCGAAGCGGACGACGATCGAGGCGGGGATCAACCTGGTGCGTGCGCGGCTGGCGCCGGCGCTCTTCCGCACGACGGCGCGTGCGGGCGGCGGTTCGGTGCATGCTGAGGAGTCGGCGGTGGGGGGTGAGGGGGGTGTGGGG
>JACVCS010000105.1 GCA_016741915.1 Phycisphaerales bacterium
GGTGAAGGAAGGCCGATAATGCAGGATGCGGGGCGGGGTGGGAGGAAGGAGTGGATGAGCGGGGGAGGGGCGGCGTGAAAAGGGTCAGGAGAAGGCGGAAGGCGAGGTTCATGGGGGTGGATTTCTTGACCGAAAGAAGGTGTGGGTATACCTTTCTCCCCGCCGAGGGCTCTGTTGCGGGGCGTGAGGCGGACAAGTCGGAGTGCGGGCGTAGCTCAGTGGTAGAGCGTCACGTTGCCAACGTGAATGTCGAGGGTTCAAGTCCCTTCGCCCGCTTTGAGGAGATCAACAACCCCGGTGAGAGCCGGGGTTGTGTGTTTTTGGAAGGTTGAAGGTGGGGGGGGAAGGTGGTGGGGTGACGGCGAGACGGCTGGTCTTCAGCGACCTTTGTTGGAGGTGTGAGTATGCGAACAAGCGCCGAAAGAGAGCGTCTGGGATCACGGTGGCGGTGCGTGGGGTTCTCGTTGATCTCGGTTCTGTTCGCAACGCTGAGCGGATGCGAGATGTTCCTGCAGCAGTCGGATTCGGGCTGGACGCGGGCCGACGGGCGGACGCCCGGCGCGTATCAGGGCATCACCGAGACTGGGGCATCGTCGACGCCCAACGCGCGGAACTGGGGCGGGCATCCGAGCGTGCCGATCGATCGCACGGCGAACTGAAGGCGGCGGACGATTGGTCAACCCAGCCCGAACTCACTGTGCAGGGCCCTGACGGCCTCGGGCCCGTCCTTGTCCATGACGGCGAGCGCGATGGAGCGTTCGCTGCTGCCCTGGGCGATGGCGATGACGTTGATGCCGCTGCGGGCGATGGCGGTGAAGACGCGGGCGGCGATGCCCGGGGTGCCTTTCATGCCGTCGCCGACGGGGGCGACGATGCTGACGCCGGTCTGGGTGTCGATGGCGCGGGCGGTCTTTTCGCCGAGGGCGGCGTTGATGGCGCGTTCGAGCGCGCCGCGGGCGAGGTCGCACTGGGCGGCGCTGACGGCGATGGAGATCCCCGATTCGCTGACACTCTGGCAGATCATGTGGACGTTGACGCGAGCGAGGGCGAGGGCGTCGAAGATCGCCGCGGCGGTGCCGGGGCGGCCGATCATGGTTGCGCCGCCGACGGTGATGATGGCCATGTTCTTGAGCGCGGGGACGGCGGTGACTTCGCGTTTGGTGGTTGAGCCGGCGTCGCTGCCCGCCAGGCGCGTCTGAGCGCCGATGAGCGTGCCCGGGTTGTCGGGTTTGAAGGTGTTGCGCATGCGCACGGGGATGTGGTGTTCCGCGGCGGGCTCAAGGGCGCGCGGGTGCATGCTCTTGGCGCCGAACTTGCCCATCTCCACCGCCTCGGCGAAGCTGATGGCGGAGAGGAGTTTCGCGGTGGGGACCACGCGCGGGTCGGCGGTCATCATGCCGTCGACGTCGGACCAGATCCAGATTTCGTCGGCCTTGATGGCGGCGCCGAGGATGGTGGCGGTGTAGTCGCTGCCGCCGCGGCCGAGGGTCGTGGTGACGCCGTGCTGATTGGCGGCGATGAACCCGCTGACGACGACGGGCTTTCCTGGGGCGAGCAGCACGCCGAGTTTCTGGCGGACCTGGAAGAGCGAGAGCTCCATGAGCGGGTCGGCGCTGGTGAAGTGGTCGTTGGTGACGATGCCGGCCTGGGCGCCGTCGAGGGCGGGGCAGTTCATGGCCTTGCCCATGAGCAGGGTGCTGAGGCGCTCGCCGAAGGCGACGACGGCGTCGTTGCTGCGCGGGGTGAGCTCGCCGATGGCGCCGATGCCTGAGGCGAGGGTTTCGAGTTTGACCAGGGCGGCTTCCATCTCGCTGACGCAGCCGAGTTCCTTTGCGGCGCGTTCGTGGGCGGTGCGGATCTCCGCGAGGACGGCGAGCATGGCGGAGCGGTTGCCATGACCGGCGGCGGCGGCGAGTTCGAGCAGTTGCTCGGTCACGCCGTCCATCGCGCTGACGACGCAGACGACCTCGTGCTGAGCGGCTTGAGCGAGGGCGAGGGAGGCGGCGTGGCGGATTTTCTCAGCCCCGGCCATGGAGGTGCCGCCGAACTTCATCACGAGCTTCATCGAAGGGAACTCCGGACCCGAGGTCGTTGGTGGCACGGCTCTCCAGAGCCGTGCCGTCTTTCAGGCAGGAAGGCGGCCAACGGTATCACCCGCTTCGGCGTTCCGCATACGCTGGGCAATGGCTCAGCAGGACCGAACCACCGCGACGAACGACCATACGAAGCACGCGCACAACCGGCCGGGCAATCGGTTGATCGGTTCGTCGAGCCCGTACCTGAAGCAGCACGCGCACAACCCGGTGGATTGGTACCCGTGGGGTGAGGAAGCCATCGCCGCCGCCCGTGCGCAGGACAAGCCGATCTTTCTCTCGGTCGGGTACAGCACGTGCTACTGGTGCCACGTGATGGAGCGCGAGAGCTTTGAGGACGACGCGACGGCGGCGGACCTTCGGCAGAACTTCATCAGCATCAAGCTCGACCGCGAGGAACGCCCGGACCTCGACGAGATGTACATGGCCGCGGTGCAGATGATGACCGGCTCGGGCGGTTGGCCGATGACGGTCTTTCTGGAGCCCGACACGCTGAGGCCCTTCTGGGGCGGGACGTACTTCCCGCCTCGACCGGCGCACGGTCGCCCGAGTTTTCGTCAGGTGCTCAGCGGGATCTCCAGCGCGTACGCGAACGACCGCGCGGGCGTGGCGGCGCAGGCGAAGGCCGTCGCTGAAGCGGTGGACGAGAAGCTCTCGGCGCAGTCGCGCCCGGTGCTGGTGGATGTCTCCGACGTGCAGCGCGCCTGCACCACGCTGCTGACGATCCTCGATCCGATCCACGGCGGGTTTTCATCCGGGCAGCGCGGGCCCAAGTTCCCGCAGCCGGTGTACTTGGAACTGCTGCTGAGCGTGCGTGAGAAGGCGGCGGACAGCGCCACGCGAGCGGCGATCGATGCGGCGCTGCGGCTGACGCTGGACAAGATGGCGGTGGGGGGGCTCTTTGATCAGGTCGGCGGCGGGTTCCATCGCTACAGCGTCGATCACCTGTGGTTGGTGCCGCACTTTGAGAAGATGCTGTACGACCAGGCGCAGTTGCTGCCGATCTACGCGCAGGCGGCGAAGGTGTACAGCGACGCGTTCTACGCCCGCGTCACGCGGCGCACGGCGGAGTACATCCTCCGCGAGATGACGCGGACGCACGGGGCGGAGGCGGGGGTCTTCTTCACCGCGCAGGACGCGGAAGTGAACGGGCGCGAGGGGTTGAACTACCTCTGGTCGGTGACGGAGCTGAAGAGCGTGCTCGGCGAGGACGACGGCACGTTCGCCGCGGACGTGTACGGCGTGAGCGAGGGCGCGAACTTCATCGACCCGCACCACCCGCCGAAGGAAGGCGAAGAGCCGCGGAACGTGCTGTGGCTGCGTCAGCGGCCGGAGGAAATCGCGCGAAGGTTCAACCTGACGGTCGAAGCGTTTCATCAGCGGCTCGACGCGATCAACGCGAAGCTGCTGAAAGCCCGTGATACGCGGACGCAGCCGCGGCTGGACGACAAGGTCATCACCGCGTGGAACGGCCTGCTCATCGGCGGGTTGGCGAAAGCGGGTGAGTTGCTGAGCGAGCCGGCGTGGATCGACGCGGCGGAGAGGGCGTTCGATGTGCTGTACGCACGCGTGCGTGATGAAACGCACGGCCTGCGCCGCACGCTGCACGGGCAGATTCCGGGCGTGCTCGAAGACGCCGCGATGCTTCTGCACGGGGCGATCGCGCTCGCCTTGGCACGAGAGGGCTCAAGCCGAACGCGGCATCTGGAGAACGCGAAGGCGATCTTGATGATCGCGGAGAAGCACTTCCTCGACCGCGGCGGCGATGGTTCGCGCGGTGGTGGCGGGGGGGGAGGGGGTGTGTGGTTCGATACCCGCGCCGGGGCGGCGGACCTCTTCGTCCGCCCGCGCAGCACCTACGACGGCGCGATGCCCAGCGCCTCGTCGGTCATGCTGGGCAACCTCGTGCGCCTGTACGAACTCACCGGCGAAGAAGACTTCGCCAGCAAGGCCCGGCGCACGCTCGCGGGACTGTCGGCGGCCATCAAAGACTCGCCGGTCTCCACGGCCCTTGCCACCGCGCACCTGGTCCGGTTGCTTTCGATGGACCCGGCGCTGGTGGCGGAGAGCTTGCGGGCGCAGGGTGCGCGGCGCGTGAGCGCGGGCACCGACGGCGACATCGTGCAGGCTTTCGCGGATGTGGACCGGTTGATCGTGACGGAGGAAGTCCCCGCAGCGAGCTTTGAGCTGAAGCTCGTGATCGCGGAGGGGTACCACCTCAACGACGCCTCCGCGGCGGAAATCTCCGGCGGCACCCTCGCCCCGCTGCGCGTCGATGTCGTCGGCGGCACGGGGCTGAAGGTCTACGCCGATTACCCGAAGGGCCAGCCGCGTGCGGAGAGCGGTTCAACCGACGACCCGCTCGCACGCGTGGGCGTCTATCACGGCGAACTCGTTTTCACCGTCGCGGTGGAACGCACGGGCCCGGTGACGGGCGAGCCCAAGCTCGTGGTGCTGTACCAGGCGTGCACGGAGAATGCGTGCCATGAGCCGACGATGATCGAGCTTGGGGTGGGGATCGACGCGCAGTGATGGGTGCTGAGCGATGAGTGCTGAGCAGCGATTCGCCCGCGCGAACGACCCTGGCGCGAGCCGCAGCGCTTCGTGTGCTCATCGCCGACCGCTGAGCACTCAGCACTCCGCACTGAGCACCGCGTTCTTCACTCCCCGAACATACTCGCCGGCTTGGGCGCGTACGCCACGCCGATGTGCTCGGCGCCCGCCTTGGTCAGTTCGCGCCCGCGCTTGGTGCGGGCCACGAAGCCCAGTTGCAGTAGGAACGGCTCGACCATGTCCTCGAGCGTCCCGGCGTCTTCGCTCATCGTCGCCGCCACGGCCTCAAGCCCCACGGGCCCGCCCTCGTACGTGGTGGCGATGATCTTCAGGTACTGCCGATCGAGCTTGTCGAGCCCGAGACCATCAACACCTTCGAGCTGCAAGGCCTCCGCGACGACCTTCGGCGAGATCGACCCGCCGGCACGCACCTGGGCAAAGTCGCGAACCCGGCGGAGGAGGCGGTTGGCGATGCGGGGCGTGCCGCGGGATCGGGCGGCGATGGCCAGCAGGGCCTCGCCCGAGACGTTCGTGAGGTTGAGCAAGCGGGCCGAGCGGGTGAGGATCGTGAGCAGTTCCTGCTCGGAGTAAAACCGCAGTTGATCGGTGAGCCCGAAGCGTGAACGCATCGGCGCACTGACCAGCCCCGCCCTCGTGGTGGCCCCGATCAGGCTGAAGGGTTTCAGCGCGATCTGCACCGTCCGCGCGTGCAGCCCCGAGTCCACCGGCACGTCGATGCGGAAATCCTCCATCGCCGGGTACAGAAACTCCTCGACAGCGATGGGCAAGCGGTGGATCTCGTCGATAAAAAGGATGTCCCCCTGCTCGAGCTTCGTCAGCGCACTGACGAGGTCCGTCCCCCGGCTGAGCGCCGGCCCGCTGGTGACGTACACCCGCGTGCCCATCTCCGCCCCGATCACGTGCGCCAAAGTCGTTTTGCCCAACCCCGGCGGCCCGAAGAGCAGCACGTGCTCCATCGGCTCACGCCGATTCCGCGAGGCCTCGATGGCGATCTGCAACCGCGTGACCAGATCACGCTGCCCGACATACTCACCCAAATGCCCGGGGCGCAGCGACCAGTTCAGCGGCTCTTCGGCCTCAAGGGCGGAGTTCGTCACCAGTCGTTCGGTGGCCATGTGGGGGCAGTGTAGCGGAGCAAGCCCGGGGCCGTTCTTTCGCATTCGAGCACGACGCGCTCAACCCTGTGCGTGAGATCGACTAAAGTTGCTGCATGGATGATTGTCCGAGAGGGGGCGAGGTTACTTCACACATCAACACGAATGAACCCCCGCTGCACCGAGCAGCGCGAACGGGCGACATCTCGGAGATCCGCCGGCTGGTCCGTGAGGGCGAGCGGCTTGATCTGATCTTCAACTGTGAATCGAACCCGAAGTATGAGGAGCGTCGCGTCACGCCGCTGATGATCGCGGCGGGTTCGAGTGACGGGGCGAACGCTGAAACACTGCGCGTGCTGTTGGAGCTTGGTGCGGATCCGGCCGCGGTGATCGATGGAAAGTCCGCCCTGACCTGTGCACTGATCGGTCTCGATCCGTACGAACGGAAAGGGGGTGATGCCGATCGAGCGCGGTTCCTTCTGGAGTCGGGATGTCTGTTGCCGACAGAGCCTCACGAGCAATGTGACTTGCTGTGTGCAACCGCCGTCGGCGGCGATCCTGAGCGTGTGCGCCTGCTTCTGGACCGAGGAATCGATCCCAGCGGACACTGGGATCCGGTCAAGGCTCGCGAGAGTGCGCTTCAGATGCGCGAGATGAAGGATCGCTACCGAGCAAAACTGCCGAACGATCCTGAGCTCAACCCTGAGTTTTCGCCCGAAGATCGTGCGTGGATGAAAGAGTCCAGGTTGCAGTATGAAGCGGAAGACTTGGAGCAAAGTTGTTCCGCTCCGTACGACTCCGATCTTCCGCTTTTCCGTGCCGCTGAATCCGGAAGTTCACAATGCGTCCGTCTGTTGATCGAACGCGGCGCGAACATCAACGCAAGAGACAACAGAGGATGCTCAGCGATGCACTCGGCGGCTTCGATCGAAGTCATGCGCGAGTTGATGCGAGCCGGGCTCTCCATCGACGATGCGGACATGTACGGGAGCACGCCGCTCGACAACGCCTTGGGTAACCGCGAACCCGAGCTCGCTCGAGTGCGTGCGTTTATCGAGGCCGGGGCGAACGTGAACGCAACGCACGTTCGCGGATTCACCGTGTTCATGTCGGCCATCATGCACTCGCACGGTCCGCCGCCGAAGATCTTGCATTTGCTGGTTGACTCCGGCGCCGATCCTCATGCGGTAACCGAACTCGGATGGAACGCGTTTCATGCGGCGGTTGGTGCATTCGACATCACCGACGACGAATCGACCGTTCGCGCGACGCTTGGCTTCTTGAAAGAGATCGGCGTGGCGATCGATCACCGGAACAATCGGGATCAGACACCACTCGCGGAGGCCATTGAATGCGGGAGCGGCTTGCTCGTCCGCGTGCTCTGCGATCTCGGCGCGAATGCCAACGCCGTTTGTCCGATGCTGCAGTGTGCCGGCGGCACGTGCACGCGTATACCGATGCCTCTGCTCTTTCATGCCGCATACGGCGTGGGCTTGAGATGCGACGCGAAGATCGAATCACTGCTCAAGGCCGGTGCAGATCCGCTGGCCGAGGACGGGCACGGCTGGACTCCACTCGCTTATGCCATCCGAGAGCTTTGCAAGGACGCGGAGAACTATGAAGCGACCTACAACGCCGTTTATCATGCGCTGCGCTCATTGAAAGACGCCGGGGAATGGCCCCCTCGAAGTCGCGACGAGTTCATCGCGTACTACACCCCTCTCGTGCGAGACTGTGTCAAACGGATCGCTCGCGAGCTGCCGCTGCGTTCCAGTTCCAAGTTCCGGAAGGAGCGCCGGGAAGAGGCTGTTGCGTCGGTGGTGACGCTCTGCGTGGCCGAGGTGACTGCTCGTTTGAAGGGGCGGTTCGAAACCACTTGAGTTGTGCGTCTTGGCAGTGATCGAGCACGCGGCTCACCTCTCCACCCCCGGCACACGCCGGCCCCGGGGGGTGGGTGCGGGCTCGGGCGTGGGCTTCGGCGTCGGTGGGGCTGATGGCGCGGTGGTCGAAGGGGCCGAGGACGCGGGTGCGTCCCCACCCGTTGGCAGGCCCTTGCTCTTGTAGAGCCTGAACAGCTCCATCGGCGTCGTCGGCTTCCACACCCGCCCGTCGCTGAGTTCCGTCCGCAGCAAATCCCCCTCGGCGTTCAGCACGCTCACCTGCCCCTTCGGGTCCTCGCGCGTGCGCGTCGTCACCACGAACATCCCGCGGCCCTTTGGGTCGGGCGTGATCGTGTCGCGACGCAGCGTGATCGTGCGCGCGTCGGTGCGGTAGACATAAAACCCCGCCTCCTGCGAAGCCTGCCGCCCGATCCCCATTCTGACCATCATCCGCGGCAAGAGCTGGGCCCACGCCTGGCTCAGGTACCCCTCACCCTGAATCAGCGGCTTGATCACCGAGGCCGGTTCGCCCGGGGCGCTCAGTGAGATTGTCAGCGTCCGCCCGGAACGGGCCCCCGTCTCGCGAAAGACCTGCACACTGCCGCCGCCGGTCTTTGCCGGTGGTGCGGGTGTGCCGGCGGCTGGATTGGTGCTGTCGGCATTCATCGCCACCGGTGCGCCCATCGTCGCCACCAGGCTCCAGAGCTCCTGCTTCCCGTCGTCGGCGACGAAGTACGTCGCCCGGCTGTCGACGATCTGGAGCGTTGACGTGCCGGTGGAGCTGCCGAGGGCGGTGCCTCCGCGGCGGATGAAGATCCGCGAGTCGATCTGGCAGAGCGTCCCCTCGGGATTCGTCGGCGTGATGTCGTGGTTGATCCCGGGGCGCGCGACTTCGTCGCGCGTGCCACGCCAGTAGCGCACGCCGCGATACCCCCATTCGGTGGCGTTGTCGGTATTCGCGCCCGCGTTTCCCGCGGCGGCTTCGCTTGGTGCGGGCTCATAGAGGCGGTACCAGCGCTGGTCCTCGTGGATCGCCTTGATCCAGTCGGCGCTGGTCCATTGCTTGAGCATCGCCGCACCCGTGCCCACCGCGGCGGCGCGTTCCTCGATGAGCTTCGACGGATCTTCGAACTTCGCCCCCGCGACCATGATCTCGTACGCGGCTTTCGCCGCGGGCCAGTTTGCTTCGCCCGTGACGACCTCGAAGATCACGAACTGGTCGGGCAAGGGACGAAAGACGCTGTACCCCTGCACCACGCGCTCTTTGGGGTTGTTCTGTCGCGGGATGGCGAAGGTGAAACGCTCGCCGGGCTCTTTGCTGCCGTCGATCTTCAGTTCGCGGCGGGTTTCGATGAGCACCGCCTCGGTGCCGATGACCTCACCCGTGACGGCGCTCTGGATCGGGGCGGCCTTGACGAACTGCTCGATGAGCTGGTCCGTGGCCTGCATCACTGAGAGCATCTCGGCCCGTGCCCGCGGGGTTTGGATGTTCGTGACCCAGAGCTTGTCGGCGGAGGAGATTTGCACGGTGACGACGCCACCAATCTCGGAGACATCCGCCCGGGCCCCCTTCGGAATCGGCAACGACAGCCCCACCGCATCCAGCTTGAACGGCTCGGCCTCCATCGGCACGGCCAAAATCCCAGCCTGCGGGGCGGAAGATGGCGACATGGGGC
>JACVCS010000106.1 GCA_016741915.1 Phycisphaerales bacterium
GGGGTGGGTCAATCGGGGGTGAACCCACGATCTCCAGCCCTTTTCGATGGGCGGGGGGCTAGATCTGGTGGTATCCTCCTTTCCCCGTGGTCTGCCCATATTGCAACGCGAACGACGACAAGGTCATCGACTCCCGCGCCAGCGAGGGGGGGAAGGTCATTCGTCGGCGGCGGCAGTGTTTGAAATGCAAGAAGCGGTTCACGACGTACGAGCGGGTGGAGGAACTGACCCGTTTGACGGTGATCAAGCGGGACGGGTCGCGGGTGCCGTTTAGCCGGGACAACATCCTGCGGGGGATTCAGGCGGCGTGCGGGAAGCGGCCGATCCCCGAGGCGGACCGTCAGCGGGCGGTGGATGAGATCGAAGAAGAGGTGTACCGGATTTACGAGCGGGAAGTGCCGAGCCACGAGATCGGGCAGTTGGTCTGCGACAAGCTGCGCGATCTGGACGAGGTGGCGTACATCCGGTTCGCGAGCGAGCACCGGCGGTTCAGCGACCTGGGCGAGGTGGAGAAGGAAGTCCGCGAGCTGAAGAGCCGGGTGAAGGACGCGAAGGAACAGGCGAGGCTGTTCTGAAGTGGCTGAGTGGCTGAGTGGCTGAGTGGCTGAGTGACTCGTTGCACTTTGCCACTTGACCACTCTGTCACTTTGCCACTTCTTTTCACAGACCGCGTGTGACGTGCGGTTGGACGTGCGTTTCACACGATCGGCGGTTCCGCGGCGTTGAGGCGAGTATCCTTGCTTCCCATGAAATCGAAACTCGCTTCGTCGCCCGCGCAGCTCTTCAGCGAACTCAAGGCCCAGGGGATCGTTCGCGATGACATGACCGTGATGGTCGGCGGGTTCGGGCTGTGCGGGATTCCTGAGCAGCTCATCCTCGCCCTGCGCGACAGCGGGGTGAAGGGGCTCACCTGCGTCAGCAACAACGCGGGGGTTGACGACTGGGGGCTTGGGCTGCTGCTGCAGACCCGGCAGATCCGCAAGATGATCTCCAGTTATGTGGGCGAGAACGCGGAGTTCGAGCGGCAGTTCCTCGCGGGCGAGCTTGAGGTGGAGTTCAACCCGCAGGGGACGCTGGCGGAACGCATCCGCGCGGGCGGCGCGGGGATCCCGGCGTTTTATACCGCGACGGGCGTGGGGACGCCCGTGGCGGCTGGGAAGGAGATCCGCGAGTTCTATCGCCCCAGCGACGACACGAAGTATCAGAACCACACGCCCACGGCCGTGAGTGGGACGTACACCACGATGCAGGGAAAGATCTCTCCTCGCGGTGAATCTGCGCCGAGACGGCGTGAGTATGTTCTGGAGACGGGGCTCTTCGGCGATCTGGCGCTGGTGAAGGCGAAGGTCGCCGACGAGATGGGGAACCTCATCTACAACAAGACGGCGCGGAACTTCAACCCGATGATGGCCACCGCGGCGGAGTTTGTGATCGCCGAAGTTGAAGAGATCGTGCCGGTGGGCTCGCTGGATCCGGACGCGATTCATACGCCGGGGAACTTCATCAACCGCATCGTGGTGACGAAGAGCGAGAAACGCATCGAGCAGAGGACGATCAGCAAGTGAAGAACGTGAAGATGTCGCGGGTGATCGGTCTTGTGCTGTCGGCCTCGGCGGCGGTGGTGCTCTGCGGTGGGTGCGTGCGGACGAACTCCCCCACTGCGACCACGGCGAACGCTGATACCACCGCGACCACGGCGAGTTCGGTCCAGGCACCGAGCGAGGTGAAAAACACTTCGGCGGCGAAGTTTCCCGAGGATTGGATCGGGCACTGGCGCGGCGAGGCGCGCGCGGGCGGGCCCGGCTCGCGCCCGGGGGCGAGCTTCATCATGGAACTGATTGTGCAGCCGCTGGAGCAGAAGTCGACCGGCGATGAGCGTCGCTGGACGTGGACGATCGTCTATGACGGTGCGCAAGGGCGGCAGGAGCGTGCGTACCTCCTGATCGAGAAGGACCGCGAGCGCGGGCGCTACGTCATCGACGAGGGCAACTCGATCGTCCTCGACGCGGTCTTCCTGCAGGGCGGGCTCTACAGCCAGTTCGCTCTCGAACAGGTTGAACTTTCCAGCGCGTACCGGCTGATGAACTTCGGCGGCGTGGACGAGCGGCTGACGCTGGAGATCCTCACGCACCGCCCCGGCGCGGGGACCAAGACCGGCGGCGGCACGATCGAGGGAACTCAGCAGCGCGTGCCCGAGGTGACGACGTTCGCGCCGATCAGCCTGCAAAGGGCGGAGATGAAAAGGGTTGAGAAAGCGGGCACGCGGGGATCGACCGAACGCGATTTGCCGGCCCGTTGAGCGGTTTTCTGAACATGGCGTGACAGATCGGCTCAACCGGCGCGGTTGGCGGTCCGATAGCGATGGGTATCGCGGGCTTCCGCCGCGGCTTCGGGCCGCGTGTGTTGGGCAGGCCGACGAACGACCCTCGCACTTGGAGCCTGACCATGCCGCTCGACAGCACCAGCGTTCAACGCATCCGCGCCAGCTTTGATCTTCTCGCCCCGCGCGGGAACGAGCTCATCGACGAGTTTTACACGCGGTTGTTCCGCACGGCCCCGGGCGTGCGTTCGCTCTTTCCGCAGGACATGACGCAGCAGAAGAAGCACCTGCTGTCGGCGGTGGCGTTGGTGGTGAAGAACGCGGACAAGCTCGAAACGCTGGAGAAGCCGTTGCAGGAGATGGGCGCCCGGCACGTGGTGTACGGCGCGAAGAAGGAGCACTACGCGGTTGTGCGCGACACGATGCTGGAGACCATCGGCTCGTTGGCGGGTCCTGCGTGGACGCCTGAGCTGAAGGCCGATTGGACGGCGGCGTTGAACGCGGTCGCGGGCGCGATGATCCGCGGGGCTGAGTCGTTTGAAAAGAAGGCCGCGTGATGAGCGTCTCGTGAAGCGTGTTGGTGATGCGCGGTTGATGGTGCGTGGCTGACGCTCAGTTCAGGGCGACGCGTGCGTGCGCGCGTGTGCGCGTTCGCGTCGAAGCCCGCGCTGTCCGCCGACGTTTCACCAGTTGCGCATCGGGATCTTCACGCCCTTGTCGTCGGCGCACTTCTGCGCGAGTTCGTAACCAGCATCCGCGTGACGGAAGACGCCCATGCCCGGGTCGTTGGTCAGGACGTTCTTCAGTCGGCGGGCGGCCTCGGGAGTGCCGTCGGCGACGATGACCTGCCCGGCGTGCTGGCTGTAACCGATGCCCACGCCGCCGCCGTGGTGGAAGCTGACCCACGACGCACCGGAGGCGACGTTGACCATGGCGTTGAGGAAGGCCCAGTCGCTGATGGCGTCGGAGCCGTCTTTCATGGCTTCGGTTTCGCGGTTGGGGCTGGCGACGGAGCCGCAGTCGAGGTGGTCGCGTCCGATGACGATGGGCGCGCTGACCTTGCCGGTGCGGACGAGTTCGTTGAACATGAGCCCGGCCTTGTCGCGCTCGCCGTAGCCCAGCCAGCAGATGCGTGCGGGGAGGCCCTGGAACTCGAAGCGTGGGGCGCAGCGTGCGTAATCACCCGCGAGGAGGGCCTGCGGGTTTTTGTGACAGCCGAGGATCCAGTTGTGCAGACGGTCGGCGTATTCGCCGCTGCCTTTGGGGAAGAGTTTGAGGATCTCGTGATCGGTGGTGTAGATGTCTTTTGCCTCGCCGCTGAGGGCGACCCAGCGGAAGGGGCCGCGGCCTAAACAGAACTGCGGGCGGATGAAGGCGGGGACGAACCCGGGGAAATCGAAGGCGTGATCAACGCCCATGTCCTTGGCGCGTTGGCGGATGTTGTTGCCGTAGTCGAAGGTAATGACACCGCGTTTTTGCAGTTCGAGCATGGCGCGGACGTGGCGGGCCATGCTGTCCATGGACTTGGCCTGATAGCCCATCGGGTCGTTGACGCGTTCGAGTTTCGCCTGATCTTCGGTCATGCCGATGGGCACGTAGCCGATGAGCGGGTCGTGGGCGCTGGTCTGATCGGTGAGTACGTCGACGTGGATACTCCGGCTCAGCAGGCGTTCGAGCAGTTCGATGGCGTTGCAGTGCACGCCAACGCTCAGGGCTTTTTTGTCCTTGGTGTAGTTCACCGCGCGGTCGATGGCTTCGTCGATGGCCTTGAGGATCTGCGCGGGCGATTGGCCGCTCGGCACCACAACCTCGTCGAGGTACTTGTCGCTCTCGCGGCGTTTCAGGCGGGTCAGATCGACATCCGCGATGAGGCAGGTGCCCTTCGCGAGTGTGACGGCCAGGGGCTGCGCACCGCCCATGCCGCCGCAGCCCGCGGTGACGCAGAGCCGCCCGGAAAGATCGCCGCCGAAGTGCATGCGCCCGCACTCGGCGAAGGTCTCGAACGTGCCCTGCAGGATGCCCTGCGTGCCGATGTAGATCCACGAGCCGGCGGTCATCTGCCCGTACATCATCAGCCCGCGGCGTTCAAAGTCGTCGAACCGCTCCTGCGTCGCCCACGCGGGGACGAGGTTGCTGTTCGCCAGCAGGACGCGCGGGGCGTCGGCGTGTGTGCGCACGATGCCCACGGGCTTGCCGCTCTGCACGAGCAGCGTTTCGTCGGGGTCGAGGCTCTTCAGTGAGGCGATGATCGCGTCGAGTGCGGGCCATGAGCGAGCGGCCTTGCCGCGGCCGCCGTAGACCACGAGGTCTTCCGGGCGCTCGGCGACGGCGGGATCGAGGTTGTTCAGTAGCATGCGCATGGCGGCCTCGGCCTGCCAGGTTTTGCAGACGCGGGCGGTGCCGCGGGGTGCGCGGAGCGTGCGCGGGCCGTGCCCGTTGACCGGGTCGGTGGCGGGTGAGGTGGCTGCTGAAATGGGCGAGAGGGCGGCGGAGGTCGGAGTCATACCCAAGGGTAGACGCGGAGAGCGAACGCCAACCAATGACGTGGAACGATGGCGGTTTCGCAGAGCTCGAGCGTTCGAGATGCACGGCTCTGGAGAGCCGTGCCACCAAGAAGGCGATCAGACCACGTTGTCAAAGGCACCGGTCGAGATGAGCGTGGCGATGGCTTCGATGTCGTTGGTCAGCACGCGGTCTTCGCCTTGGGGCTTGACCTTCGTGCGGATGATCCGCTTGGCGGCTTCGACGGCCTTGCCGCTCTTCAGCGGGGCGTGAACGTCAAGGGCCGCCGCGGCGCAGAGCATCTCGATCGCGACAACCTTTGTGGCGAGCTCAAGCGATCGGCGGGCCTTCGCGGCGGCTCGCGGGCCCCAGGAGTTGTAATCCTCCATGCCCGCGCACGTGGTGATGTTGCTGACGCTGGCGGGCGTGGCGAGGCCGATCATCTCGTTCACGCACGCGGCGGCGGTGTACTGCGCGATCATCAGCCCGCTCTGCAGCCCGGGCCGCGGTGTGAGGAAGGGCTTGAGGTGGCTCTCGGGCTCGAAAGCGCCGGTCATGAGGTACGAGCGGCGTTCGGAGATGCCGGCGATATGGCAGAGGACGATGGCGAGGCAGTCCAGAGGAATGGCGAGTGGCATGCCGTGGAAGTTGGCGCCGGAGATGACGGCGTCTTCGCGGGTGAGGTTTGAAATGTCGTGGAGGTAAGGGCGTCGGTCCGTTCCGAGTGGCAAACGCACACCTTTCGCGAAGACCAACGGGTTATCCGAGACGGCACCGAGTTCGCTTTCGATGGTGTGGCGAAACCGAAAGATCTGCGCACTTGCTGCGCCTTGGACGGTCACGCCGGCACGCAGTGAATACGGGTCTTGCACGCGTGGGTCATTCTCCAGGTGACTCTCGGCGATCTTGCCGCCGGCGAGGGCCGCGCGAATGACGCGCGCGGTCCCATCACACCAAGCATTGCGGCGTGCAAGGTACAGCCGCTCATCAAGATAGGAATGGCTCGCCCGGCAGCCGTCGATGCTCATCGCCAACGTGAGTTCGGCGATTTGACACAGACGGAGTGCGTCCTCACTCAGCAGCGCCCCCTCGGCGCACATCAGGTGCGTGCCGTTGATGAGTGCCAGGCCTTCCTTTGCGTGCAGTTCGAGCGGTTTGATGCCCGCCTTCTCGAGGGCTTTCGCCGCGGGCATGGGGCGTGCGGTTGCGGTTGAAGCAGAACCGCGCGGGCTGAAGCCCGCGGCTCTGAGGTTCGCGGGCTTGCTGATGGTCGCTTGGCCTTCGCCGATCAGGCACAGCGCCACGTGCGCCAGCGGGGCAAGATCGCCCGACGCGCCCACCGAGCCGATCGACGGCACCACGGGCACCACGCCCGCGTTGATCATCTTCACGAGCGTTTCCACCACCACCGGGCGCACGCCGCTGAGCCCGCGCGCCAGGCTCGCCGCGAGGATGAGCATCATCGCGCGGACCAGTTCCTCGCGCAGCGGTTCACCCACGCCCGCGCTGTGTGAACGCACGAGGTTGCGTTGCAGCGTCTTGAGATCATCCAGCCCGACGCGCTGCTTCGCCAGCGAGCCGAAGCCGGTGTTGATGCCGTAGTGCGCCTGCCCGTCGGTCAGGCAACGCTCAACCACCCGGCGGGACCGCAGCATCGCGCTCATCGAAGCCTTCGAGATCGAAACCTTCGCGCCACGCCGGGCAACGTCGACAACGTTCTGAATACTCAGCGCCTGCGGCGTGAGCACAACGGGCTTGGCGGCGGACGACGAACGTGCGTTCTTGCGGGGGGCGCTGGGCATATGACGACTTGCCTTTGGTGGCACGGCTCTCCAGAGCCGTGCGGTTTCGAATCTCTCGTTGAACAATCGGTGATAACGCGTCAGAGCATACCCGATGCAACCGTTCGCTCAACCGACTCAGCGGCGGCCAAATCCTGTCTGAAAAAAAGCACGGCCCCGAAGAGCCGTGCTCACGAAGGTCACTCGTTGTGCGCACGGCTCCGGAGAGCCGTGCCACCTGAAGCCGAGCCCACCAAAGACACCGAGCCTTCGCTCATCAGTGCGTCGAGCCCACGGCCTGTTGGCTGGGCGTCGCCGCGCCGTTGCCGCCCGTGCCGTTGCCACCGCCCACCGTCGGGATCCCGCCGAACTGCTTGATGGCGGTCTGGTTGGGCTTGCGGCCCTTCCCGCGGTTGGCCGTGGGGGTCTTCTCGGGGATGATGAACCGCTCCACCGGCTGCGTCTTAGCGTACGCCAGCTCGGCCTCCGCGGCCTTGAGCATCGTCTCGTCCGCGTTGAAGTAGCAGCGACGGTAGCTGTCGCGGATCTCCACCTCCGCCAGGTCGAAGAAGTGCATCGCCGCGGCCATGTCGCGCTGGAACTTCGGATCGTTCGTGTTCCCGCCGACGGCCTTCAGGTCCGACTCCAGCTTCGCCAGCGTGCACAGCCACCCGTGCAGCAGGATCGCCGCGTCGGCCAGGCGTGCCTGCACGCTCTGACGCTCCAGCAGCTTCACGTCGAACTTCTTGCTCAGGGCCTTGAACTGGTACGTGTGCTCGCGGACCAGCGCGCTGCACCGGTCGGCCGCGTCGCGGAGCTGCGGGCTGACGGCGTTGATCTTCGGGAACTTCCGACGAATCCCGAAGAAGACCTCCAGCCCCAGCGGGATCGCGATCTTCATGATCTGCGGGCGCAGGCTGTTCTTGACCGCCTTGCCCAGGAACGCGAACAGGCCTTCGTCGGGGTCCTTCATCAGCGCGTTCTTGATGCCCACCATCTGCTCGGCGAGCTGCTTGCCGCCGTAGCCGAAGATGTACGACTGCATGACCTCGTTGGCGCCTTCGACGATGAGGTTGATGCGTGAGTCGCGGAAGATGCGTTCGACCTCGTTCTCGGTCATGCAGCTCTCGCCGCCCATGATCTGCACCGCGTCGTTGACGGCGCGCCAGCCCATCTCGGAGCAGAAGACCTTGCACACGGCCGTCTCAACCTGGATGTCGTCGTCGTGGCGGTCGAGCATGCCGGTGGTCATGTAGAGCACCGCGTCCATGGCGTAGCAGAGCGCCGCCATGCGGGCGATGCGGGCCCGCACGAGCTCCTGCTCAGCGAGGGCCTTGCCGAACTGGAAGCGGTTCTGCGACCAGACGACGGACTGATCCATCGCCGCCCGGGCCCCACCGAGCATCCCGGCGCTCAGCGTGCAGCGCCCGTAGTTCAGGCACGAAAGGGCGATCTGCAAACCGCGGCCTTCCTGACCGAGCAGGTGGCTCTTGTGCACGCGCACGCCGTGGAAGCGGATGCGGGCCTGCCATGTGCCGCGGATGGACATTTTCGAACGGTTGCGCTGATAGATCTCAACGCCGGGCATGTCGGGATGACAGACGATCGCGGAGATCTTGCCCTTTCCATCCGGACGGTTCTCGCGGGCCATGACGGTGAAGAGGCCCGAGACCGCCCCGGAGGTGGCCCACTTCTTCTCGCCGTTGATGATGTAGTAGTCGCCGTCTTTGGTGAAGTTCGTCTCCTGCCCGCCGGCGTCGCAGCCGACGTTCGGCTCGCTGAGGCAGAACGCGCTCAGCCAGTCTTTCGCCAGGTGCGGGAGCCACTTCTTCTTCTGATCTTCGGTGCCGTAGAGCATGACGGCCTTGCACCCGATGGACTGGTGGGCCGAGACCATGACGGCGGTTGAGCCGCAGGACTGCCCGAGGCGTTCAAGGACACGGTTGTAGCTGGTGATGCCGAGGGACAAGCCGCCGTATTCCTTGGGGATGGTCATGCCCAGCACGCCGAGCGCGAAGAGCTTGTCGACAACCCAGCGCGGGATCTCCTGGTTCTGGTCGATCTCGATTGACGGGTGCTCGTTGCGCAGGTACTCGTCAAGCCGGGCCAGCAGCGCATCGCACGCGGCCTTTTCTTCAGCGCTGACCTGCGGATAGGGGAAATAGAAGTCCTCTTTCACGCGGCCCCAGAAGAGGTTCTTCATGGGCCCCATCTTGGTCGGCTCCGCCCCAAGCCACTCCTCGGCCTCGGCGATGAGCTTCTTGTCAGCGTCAGAAATGCCCTTCAGGTTCTTCAGATCGGCCATGGTGCGGAGCTCCAAGGTGGTCAACGACAAATGGTCAAATGGCCAAATGGCCAAATGAAGAGGTGGCGGGTGGAAGGCACGTCGAGTCGCAGTTGGCGAGTCGCGGCGAGGGGGGACGGGGGGCGGGGAACAGGGTCGCGAAACGTAAGACTGCCCTAAGGCAGTTTAGGCCAAGTTCGCGAAAGATCGAGCCACTTCCCCCCCCCAC
>JACVCS010000026.1 GCA_016741915.1 Phycisphaerales bacterium
TGGGTGAACTGTTGAGCGGGTCGACGATCCGGACGGTGGCGTTGGGCGGGGTGGCGCTGGCGGCGATGGGGATGATGCTGATGCTGGTGAAGCGCAGCGCGAAGCCGATTGAACTGCCGACGGCGCAGGAGGTTGTGGGCCTGCCGCCGGCGCTGGAGTCGCAGAGCGATCTGGTGGGTGAGGCGGACGAGGGTGCGGCGGCGATGGTGGGTATTGAGCTTGATGACGAGGAGTTGAAGTACAAGAAGATGTTGGAGCAGGTGCAGGACATGGTGAAGAAGAGCCCGAGTGATGCGGCGGCGCTATTGAATCGGTGGGTGGCGACGGAGGAGTGAGCGGAGCGGCGGGTGGACGAGTGACGGATTGGAAGGGAAGCAGCGATGCCCAGGAAGCCGGGAGAAAAGTTGCCGGAGGATTCGTCGAAGCTCGATCCTTTGACGAAGGCGGCGATCATTCTGCTCTCGCTGGAGCCGACGGCGGCGGGGGAGTTGCTGAAGCAGATGTCGCCGCAGGCGGTGGAGGAGGTGACGCGTGAGCTTGCGGGGCTTGGGCGTGTGCCGGACCCGCTGCGGAACGCGGTGATCGAGGAGTTTTATGGGCTGTCGATGGCGAACCAGTTTGCCAATGAAGGCGGGCTGGAGTATGCGAAGGTGCTGCTGAAGCAGAGCCTTGATCCGAAGCAGGCGGAGCGGGTGCTGCAGCAGATTCAGACGCAGGTGCAGAAGACGCCGTTCGCGTTTTTGCAGAAGGCGGAGAGCGAGAACCTGCTGACGTTCATTCAGGACGAGCACCCACAGACGATCGCGCTGATTGTGTGTCACCTGCCGCACCACAAGGCGGCGGAGATTCTGGGCGGGCTGCCGGGTCAGAAGCAGATCGAGGTGATCAAGCGTGTTGCGAACATGGAGCAGACGAACCCCGAGGTGATCAAGGAGGTTGAGCGGGGTTTGGAGAGCCGGCTCAGCAGCATGCTGATGCAGAGCATGGAGAAGGCGGGTGGCGTGCCAACGGTTGCGGAGATTCTGAACCTGGCGGACCGGTCGACGGAGAAGTCGATCATGGAGGGTTTGGAGTCGGAGGACCCGGACCTTGTGGAGCAGATCCGCAGGCTGATGTTCGTCTTTGAGGACATCAAGATGGTCGACGACAAGGGCATCCAGACCATCATGAAGGAGATCGACAACGACGAGCTGACGCTGGCGCTGAAGACTGCGAGCGAGGAACTGAAGGAGAAGATCTTCCGGAATATGTCGGAGCGTGCGGCGCAGCTGATCAAGGAAGACATGCAGTTCATGGGCCCGGTGCGGGTGAGCGATGTGGAGGCGGCGCAGCAGCGGATCGTCGACATCGTGCGTCGGCTGGAGGATTCGGGCGACATCATCATCTCCGGGCGCGGCGGTGATAGTGATCTGTTGGTATGAACGGAGCGTGGTGAGGCGATATGGCGGTGATCAAGCAGTCCAGCTCGGCGATGGTGATGCGCGATGCGATCGTGCTGGACTTGGGCGATCTTCGCAGGCAGGGGGAGACGATCCTTTCGCGTGCGCGGGAGGAGGCGGCGCGGATCGTTGAGCAGGGGAAGATCGAGCGTGCACGGCTGATGCAGAACGCGGCGAGCGAGGGGCGGGCGGAGGGACTGGCGGAGGGGCTTGCGCGAGGGCACGAGCAGGGGGCGGCCGCGGGTCGAGAGGCCGCGTTGAACGAGCGGCGGGAGTCGCTGCAGCAGCTGGAGGGGGCGTGGGTGGCGACGCTGCAGGACTTTGTTACGCGGCGAGAGGAACTGATCGACGACGCGCGGAAGGACGTGCTGCGGCTGGCGTGCATCATCGCCGGTCGGGTGATCAAGCGGCAAGTGGAGCTCGATCCGTCGATCGTGGTGGATCAGCTCGAGGCGGTGCTGGGGATGGTGATGAGGCCTTCGCGGCTGAAGATCGCGGTGCACCCGCTGGATCGCCCGCTGGTGGAGGCGGCGATGCCGGGGCTGGCGCAGCGGTACGGCTCGGCGACGCACACGGAGATTGTTGAGGATGCGACCGTGTCGCGCGGCTCGTGCTCGGCGCGGATCAGCGAGGGGGATGGGAACGCGACGCTGGGCGGCGCGGGGATGATCGACGCGACGATCGAGACGCAGCTCACGCGGATTGTCGAGGCGCTTTTGCCTGAGGCGCGGGCTTGATGTGCCGAGCGTGAGTGTGGTTGAAGGTTGTTGAAGAGGTTGAATGAACGATGTCGGTGCTTGCCCCGGCCATTGCGACTGTGCAGAGCGTTCAGCCCATCGAGGTGACGGGGCGGGTGGTGTCGTTGAAGGGACTGACGGTTTTGGTGCAGGACTTGCCGTTGCCGGTGGGTTCGCTGGTGATGCTGCCGCGGCTGGCGGCGCGGGCGCCCAGGGGTGGGAACGCGACGGAATCGGATTCGTTCGCGGTGAGTGAAGCGCTGCCGGGCGAGGTGGTTGGGTTCAGCGGGCAGAACACGATCGTGATGATGCTGGGGCAGACGACGGGGATCAGGCTTGGCGATGAGGTGGTGGGGTTGCACGCGGCGCAGACGGTGGGCGTGGGCTGGTCGCTGATGGGGCGGGTGATTGATGGGTTGGGGCGGGCGATTGATGGTGGTGGGGCGTTGCTGCACACGGTGCCTCGACCGGTGGACCCGCCGCCGGTGCCGGCGACGAAGCGGCTGCGGATCCACAGTCCGCTGCCGACGGGCGTGCGCGCGGTGGACCTGATGACGACGGTGGGGCGCGGGCAGCGGCTGGGGATTTTCGCGGGCCCGGGCGTGGGGAAGAGCACGCTGCTGGGGACCATCGCGAAGAACACCGCGGCGGACGTGGTGGTGCTGGCGCTCATCGGCGAGCGTGGTCGCGAGGTGCAGGACTTTTTGCAGGGCGTGCTGGGTGAAGAGGGACGTAAGCGTGCGGTGGTGATCGCGAGCACGAGCGATGAGTCGCCGCTGATGCGGATTCGAGCGGCGCAGGTGGCCAGCACGGTTGCGGAGTATTTCCGTGAGCAGGGGCAGCACGTGCTGCTGATGATGGACTCGGTGACGCGGTTTGCGCAGGCGCAGCGCCAGATCGGGCTGAGCATCGGCGAGCCGCCGGCGAGCAAGGGGTACACGCCCAGCGTCTTCTCGGGGATGGCGAGGCTGCTGGAGCGGGCCGGTCAGTTTGTGGCGGAGAGGCCCGGGCATGAGCCGGGGTCGGTGACGGGGCTGTACACGGTGCTGGTGGAAGGCGACGACATGACCGAGCCGATCGCCGACGCGGCGCGCGGCATCCTCGACGGGCACATCATGCTGTCGCGCTCGCTGGCGCAGAAGGGGCATTACCCGGCGATCGATGTGCTGGACTCGATCAGCCGCGTGGCGGACGAGGTGTGCGACGCGGCGCACATCGCCTCTCGGCGTGCGCTGGTGAAGATGCTCGCGGCGTATCGCGAGAGCGAGGACCTGATCCAGATCGGCGCGTACGCGCGAGGGAGCAACCCGGAGACGGACGCGGCGATTGAGTTTGTGCCGCGGATCAACGAGATTCTCAGGCAGGGATCGGGGGATCGGGTGATCTTTCAGCAGTCGCGCGATCAGGCGGTGCGGTTGGCGACGGAGATTGCGCAGCGGCTGCAGATGAGGAGGGGTTGATCGATGGGGCGTGTCTTTCACTTTGAGCTTGAGGCGGTGCTGGAGGCGAGGTTGCGGGCCGAGCGCGAGGCGCAGCGTGCGCTGGCGGTGCTTGAACGTGAGCGGCGGGCGTTGCTCGACGAGGCGCTGCGGCTGCAGAAGTCGATGGTGATGTCGCGCGACGTGCTGCGCGGGCAACTCAGCGGGTCGGCATCGGGGGGTGAGCGTGGACGGGTGGTGGATGTGGCGGCGGTTCGGCAGCAGGCGCACAGCTCGCTGCACTCGATGATCGATCTGCAGCGTGTGGCGATCAGGGCGGCGGGGATGCAGCACAAAGTGGACGCGGCGCGGGCGGAGCTTCTCAAGGCGGCGGTTGCGCGGAAGGGCGTGGAGACGCTCAAGCGGAAGCGGTTTGAGCAGTGGAAGGTTGAGCAGCAGCGGAAGGAAGCCGCGGAGATGGACGATCTGGTGCTGATGCGATCACGGGGCGAGCGGGCGGAGTTTGAACTCGGCGGGAGCGCGACATGAAGACACTCTGGACGATCATCTCGATCCTGGCGCTGACGAATTTGCTTGCGATCGTGGGGCTGCTGCTGTGGCTGAAGAGCAACGACCGTCTTGACGGCGAGCGGGTGCAGCGGATCCGCGAGATTCTCTCGATGACCATCGCGGAAGAGAAGTTGAAGAAGGAGGAGGCCGACAAGGCCGCGGCAGAAGCGAAGGCGAAGGCCGACGCGGTGGCGAAGCGGACGGGCCCGTCACGCACGGCGTCTGAAGAGATCGACGCGAACCGCGAGAACCTCGAAGCGAACCAGGCGAGTCTTCAGCGGCTGCGTGAGGAGATCCGCCAGTTGCAGCAGGCGTTGGCGAAGCAGCAGGCGGACGTGCAGCGCGACCGAGAGATCGTGGACGCGACACGCAAGCGTGTGGAGGCGAAGGAAGCGGAGATCAACAAGGTGGCGCGGGATCAGCAGTTTCAGCAGGCACTCGCTGCGCTTGAGGCGCAGAAAGCGCCGGCCGCCAAGCAGGTTTTGCAGTCGATGCTGACAGAGAACAAACGGGATGAGGCGCTCGATTATCTCGCGGCGATGGACGAGACGAAACGGGCGAAGATCATGACCGAGTTCATCAAGACCGATGAGCGGTTGGCAGCAGAGTTGCTTGAGCAACTTCGGACCCGGGGCATCACGCAGGCGAAAACGAACGCCGCGGCCACGGGCGAACCTGCCTCGCTCTCGGCACCATGATCACACCACGCCAAGCCAGCCCGAGTGTTCAGTCGCTGTTCGCACCACAAACCGAGCGGGCTGCCGTGAACCAGGGCAAGAAGCCGCTCGGCGGTGTGCTGGTGGATGACATTGTGCTCAACGGGAAGCGCTCGACGAGTGCGGTGGCTGAGAAGAAACCCGCACGCGGGGTGGAGAGGAAGAGCGTCGGTGGTCGTTCGGATGAATCGTTCGGCGCTCAGCTTGAGAAGGCGGTGAATCGCACGTCACGGGCAGAGCGCCCTCGGACGAGCGATGCAGCCCCGAATAACGAAGACGTTCGCTCGACCGACCAGGCGGCGCTGAATGAGTCGGCCGGCGACAGGTCGGCGGAAAGTTCTGAGACAGATCGAACGGAGAAAGCACCCGGCGAGAGCGATGTTCTGCGCGAGGGTCAGGACAACGGCGAAGAGACGATTGAAGCGCTGCCGCCCGCGGTCTATGCCGAGTGCGCGGTCAAGCCGACGGCGGATGAGGCTCATCAAGATCGTCCCGCGGGTGAAGTGGCGGCTGACGTTGACGATCTGAACCCTGCCGACGAGGCACCCGCGAAGGGTCGCGGTGCGTTTGTGAAGGCGTACGCTGAGTCGGATGCATCGACGGCGGGTGCGGAAGGATCGCAGGCTGGACATGTGGGACAGGCGGTGGAACTGCTTGATGGTGAAGCGTCGATCGACGCGACGGGGTTGAAGGTGGTGACGCCTGAGAGCAGTGATCTGCGGAGTGGGGCTGTAGCGGGTGATGATCACGATGGTGTGATTGGCGATGAAAAGGCGTTGCGCACCGCGACATTGGACGTCGATGCGAACGATGAACGTGGACCCTTGGCAAAGGACTCGGCGTCGATCGAAGACGCGAGAACGACGGGTACGCGAGATCGGGGCGAACAGGTTGCGAATGTCAGCGAGTACAAGAACGATGGAAAGTTGATCGATCAGCGTGCGGAGATTGTCTCGCGGACGAGTCGGCTGGCGGTGCTGAAAGCGCAGCCGCTGACGATCGATTCGCTCAACGAACTGTTGGTGACGATCGATCCGTCGCTGGCGAGCCAGATCCTTCGGCCGACGTCGTTAAACGCCGCGGCGCGTGAGGGAGTTTCTGACGAAGTGAAGGACGTACTCCTGCGAGCGCGACCGGAGCGAACGCACGACACGCAGGTTGAGGGCGATACCTTCGAGCGCCAAGCGAACCGTGAGAACGGTGTCCGCGAACGGTTGAGCGAATCGTCGGGGCTCGCGTCGCAGGGTGAGGCTTCAATGCCGGGTGATCGTGGTTCGTTCAATGATCGAGGTGCCACGCGGTTCTCCGATTTGGAAACGAGCGCGAAGATTCTGAACGATCAACGTCAGGGTGAGTTGCTGCCTGAACGCGGGACGATGGACTCGGCGAAGTTGTCGCAGGCAAGTGCTCCTGCTGGCGGCGCATTGAACGTCCTGAACCTGGTGGGTGCGACAGCGGGTGTGCTGAGTGATTCGTTGCGTAACGACGCGAATGCGACCACGGCGGGTGATGCGGGCGTAAAAACGCAGACCATCGCGACGGGCCCGACGACACAGAGCGGCGCGAGTGGCTCGGCAATGCACCAGGGCACGCGCGATGAGCAAGGCTCGTCGCTGCTGCAGCAGAACGCGAGGTTCGGATCGTTGACGGACGACCTCGAGGGCGATCGAGCGATGAATGCGGCCGTGGCTTCGCAGTTAACCCGCGGCGTGAGCACAGCGCTTCGTCAGCGTGTCGGCTCGATGGTGATGAAGCTGCAGCCGGAGAGCCTCGGGCAGGTCCGTGTGAACATCGATTTCGCCTCAAACACGCTCTATGTTCGGTTTGATACCGCGTCGGTGCAGGCTTCACAGGCGATTCAATCGGCGATGAGCGATCTCAAGGCGAGCCTGGCTTCACGCGGGTACAACCTTGGCGAGGCGCGGGTGAAGATCGATCCGATGCTCTCGGATTCGCTGCGCACAAGCGATGCAACGGTATCGAGTCAGACGGCGGAGGTCATTGCACACACTTCAGCGCGGACTTCGGATATGTCTCAATCGCGAGCGAACGGGGGAACATCGCGGCCGTCAAAGCCGAAGAGCTCGGGTGACTCGATTGAACGCGAGGGTGGCGAGACCGGTAACGACGGGCTACTCACCGTGAACGCCCGAGGCGAGGTGGTGCAGACGAAGCTCAGTGCGGTGGGTTGAGTGCGGGTGGGGGAGGGGCGGGGAGGCAGAATCTTCATCCGGTAAAGATGATGCCTCGACCGATCGGTGGCTGATCGTGCGCCGATTGTGCCGCGCGTGCGCAGCGGCTGCGCGGGGCGGTGTCAGATATGCCGAGATCGGCTGGCCCGGGCTTTGCGGAAGAGCGGGCATGGACCCTGTCAACAGCACATCGAGCGGCGCAGGACAGAGCGGCAGCACGAGCCGGATGTCGGAGCTGACCAGCGATCAGTTCCTGAAGATCATGTTCTCCGAGCTCACGCGGCAAGACCCGCTGAAGCCGAACGACTCCAACGCGCTGCTGCAGCAGATGTCGTCGATCCGCACGATTGAGGCGAACCTTGCTCTGGAACGCAAGCTCGACACGCTGGTTGCGCAGAACCAGCTCAGCAACGCCGGCGGGCTGATCGGCGCCTTCGTTTCGGGCCTTTCCGAGACCAACGCGCGAACCGAGGGCCAAGTGGTCTCCATCAGCCAGACGAAGGACGGCGTGATACTGAATCTCGCCAACGGGCAGCGTGTGCCGATGAAGTCGGTCGATGAGATCTTTGTCCCTGATCTCAATCAGCCAAACCCGAACAACCCGAATCCGAACCCGACCACGCCCGCGGCGGAGATTCCGAACGCGCCGGGCGGGCAGGCGACGGACACGAACAACATCATCACACGCAACAACACCGCCCGCTCGACGCTGGAACAACTGCTGCGCGCCATCGGCGGGACCACCACGCCGTCGCCTTCACCGAGTCCGACATCGCCCGCGCCGACGACCATCGGCGAGGTGCCGGTGGGCGGTGGTTCAACGGTTGACAGCGTGCGGTGACGAAATGTCAAAACGCGTTGAGTGGTCCGTGTTGCGAGACTGAAGCGTGCTTGAAGCACGAACGGAGATGAGCGGATGATTCCTGCCGCGGTATTGCTGGCGAAACTTGGAGCGTCGGGGTTGGGCGCACTTGCGCGAGCGAGTAAGGGGCTGCCGACGGTGCAGGGCGCGATCCCGGCGAATCCGGGCGCAGATTTTCAGAAGCTTCTCAAACAAGCCAAGCAGGGCCTGGTGCGCAGCGACCTGCCCGTGAGTATCGCAAAGAACGCCTCGGTCGAACTGAGCCCGGAGCAGATCGAGCGGCTGGCGCAATCGGCGGACCGTGCCGCGGCGGCGGGGCTGACCAACGCGCTCGTCGTGATCGATGGGCAGACGCTGACGATGGACGTGCAAACGCGCACGATCACCGGCAAGTTTGACGCGGCACCGGCAAGAGTCGCGCACTTCGACGGCGTGGTGACCGTCCCTTCACCCGAACAAGAGGCCCAGATCGCCGTCCTGCAACTTCCTCACGGCACGCTGGCGTCGGATCCCTCGGTCTCTCGCATCCTGGACAAGCTGGCACGCGCCTCGCGAGGTGGTTCTCAGCAGGCGGTGAAGGTCTGACCTTGCCGCAGAACGATCTTTCTGATCTTTTTAGTTCCTGAGTTCAGTATCCCGGCCGCGACGTTTCACTCGCGGCCCTTCACTCGCCCGAACGCCAGCCAACCACTCACGCCGATCACACGGAGACACTTCCATGGCTTCAACCACCGCGATGTTCACGGGCCTGACCGGTCTCAGCGGCAACGCCCGCTCCCTCGACGTCATCGGCAACAACATCGCCAACGTCAACACCACCGCGTACAAGAGCAACCGCATGCTCTTCGCCAGCCAGTTCGCACGCAACCTTTCCCTGGGTTCAGAGCCCTCCGATACCAGCGGCGGCAGCAACCCCGCGCAGATCGGGCTCGGCGTCACCATCGCCGGTACGCAGCGCAACTTCAACCCCGGCTCACTCTCCCCCACGGGCGACTCGCGTGACCTGGCCATCGACGGCGAAGGGTTCTTCCTCGTCAACCGCGGCGCGCAACGCTTCTACACCCGCGCCGGCGCTTTCCGTCAGGACTCCGCCAACAACCTCGTCAACGTCACAGGTGAACGCCTGCAGGGCTACGGCGTGGACGCGAACTTCAATATCGTCACCGGCACGCTCACCGATCTGAACGTCCCCGTCGGTCAGTTGCGACTCGCCGAAGCAACCACCGACGTGCAGTTCACCGGCAACCTCAACGCCGGCGGCACCGTCGCCACCCGCGGCTCGCGCGTGACCTTCCCCGCGCTGCTCGATCTGACGGCCACGCCCGCGACGGGCGCAACCCTGCTGACCAATATCGATAATCCCGCGATTGCCGGTAACCAGGCGCTCTTCGCCACGGGTCAGACCATCCAGCTCAACGGCGCGGAGAAGGGCGGCAAGCAGCTCGCCACCGCCTCACTCACCATCACCGCGACCACCACGGTCAACGACTATCTCACGTTCATGAATCAGGCGCTGGGCATCGACACCAGCACGGGCCCGAACCCGGACGGCTTCACCCCCGGCGCGACGATCGATGCCGCGGGCGTGGTGACGGTCGTGGGGAATATCGGCACGATCAACGCGCTGAAGATCGATCAGAACTCGATCCGCCAGGTCTCCGCCGCGGGCACGGTGCTTTCCACGCCCTTCACGCCGACGAACGTCGCGACGGCCGACGGCGAATCGGTCCGGCACACGTTCGTCGTCTACGACTCGCTGGGTTCAGAAGTCCGCGTCGATCTGGCGATGACGCTGCAGAGCCGGACCGGCGGCAACGGCACGACCTGGCGGTACTTTGTCGAGTCTGCCGACGCCGCGGGCATCGACCTGCGCGTGGGGACGGGAACTTTGGACTTTGATTCATCCGGGCGCGCGGTGAACCCGCAGCCGCTGTCGGTGACGGTCGACCGCACGGGCTCCGGCGCCGTCACCCCGTTGACGTTCGATCTGAACTTCAACTCGCCCACGGCTTTGGTGACCGCCCTTGCCGACAAGAACTCCACGCTCGCGGCGAAGTTCCAGAACGGCACACCCGTCGGCGTGCTCAACAGCTACTCCGTCGGTTCCGACGGTGTCATCACCGGCTCGTTCTCCAACGGGCAGACCCGCAAGGTCGGTCAGGTCGTGCTGGCGAAGTTCTCCAACCCCGAAGGTCTGGTTGATGTTGGGAGTAACCTCTTCGCCGTGGGTCCGAACTCCGGCACGCCGATCATCACCGCGCCGACCACCTCGGGCACGGGCAAGATCGTCGGCGGCGCGCTTGAGCAGTCCAACGTCGACCTGGCGCAGGAGTTCATCAACATGATCCTCGCCTCGACGGGATACTCCGCCAGTTCGCGCGTCATCACCACCACCGACCAGCTCGTGCAGCAGTTGCTTGCGATCGGTCGGTGAGTAAGCCGATGGATGTTCTTGCCCGATAACCCGCGGACCGGTAACCCGTGGACAGGACAAGACCTTCCACCTGCGCGGGCGTTGCAGACCCGCGGACCCGGTGTCATCGTTCGCGGCGCGAACAGGCCATCCATGCCGGTCGATACACCTCTCGGCCCACGCGCGCCCCGCGACTGTTCGCGCCGCGTTGAGCGGGCCTTTGAGGCGAGACCACCATGGCGAAGGACGAGAAGAAGCCCGAGAAACAGCCGGCGGAGAAAGCCCCTGCCGAAGCCGCACCGAAGAAAAAGGGGTCCATGAAGCTCATGGGCACCGTCGGTGCCATCGTCGTGGCGCAGGCTGTGATTACGTTCGTCGCCTTCTCGGCGATGGGCCCGAAGAAGTCCCACGCTCAGGTCGACACGCACGAGATGAAGAAGGACGACTCCGACGTCATTAAGGAGATCGTCGTGATCCCTGCGAAGGACGGTTCCTTCCAGAACACCATGACCGGTTCGGTGTGGCAGTGGTCGGCCGAGATCGTTGTGCAGGTCAAGCAGCGCAACGCCGAGGCGGTTGAGAATAAGCTCAAGCAGCGCAGCGCGGAAGTAAAGCAGGAGATCTCCCAGATCTTCAGCCGGGCGCAGCACTCGCACCTGAAAGAGCCCGACCGCCAGACACTGAACCGCCAGATCACTGGGATGCTGAACAAGTTCTTCGGCAACGATGACAAGGGCGAGCCGGTGATTGAGCGTGTGCTCATCCCCATGTGCCGAGGCTTCCCGATGCCATCCTGACGACGAGCGCTTTGCAGGCACGTCACCGACAAAATACACCGCGGCCCCGGGCAAATGCTCGGGGCCGCGTCGTTTGCGTTCGTTTGATTCGTTCTGACTGCCCGCCGCAGATCGCGATCACGCCTCGAGCGTTTCGCCCTTCTTGGGCTTGGGCAGTTTCTTGCTCACCACGTCCAGTTCCGTATACAGGAAGCACCCGCACGACGGACAGTTCACCAGCACGCCCCGCGCGATCAGGCTGAGCGTCTGCGGCGGCACGGCCATCCGGCACGACCCGCACGACCACTCGTGGTTCCGCCGATCGATTTCCTCAACGTGGCTCATCGCCTCTTCGCCCAGGCGGTTCATCAGGTCCTCGAGCTGGCGTGCGTGCCCCGCGTCGACTTCCTTCTTCACCGTCTCGCGCTGGCTGGTCAGCTCGTTCAGGCGGTCCTTGATCTCCGCCTCCTTCGCGTCGCGGTCAGACTTCGCCTTGGCGATGATCGTCTTCCGCTCCGTCAGTGAGGCCTCGATCTCCGTCAGCGTCTTCTGAAGCTGCTCGACCTTCTCCATCGCCTCGAGCTGGAGCTTCTCGGAGGCTTCCTTCTGCGTTTTCAGGGCATTGAGCTCGTTGAGGAACGCGGAATATTCCTTGTTCGTCCGCGCGCCGTTCATCTGCTCCCGCAGGGCGGCCATGCGCGTCTCGATCCGGGCGCACTCACCTTCGTGGTTCGCCCCCGCGGCCTTCAACTGCTTGAGCTGCGCGGCGCTCGTGGCGTGCCGCGAGGAAAGGTCTTCCCCCTGTCGGGTCTGCTCGGTTAAGAACCGCTCGGCGGCTGTCAGGCGTGAGCGCAGACCGCGGATCTGTTGGTCGACACGGAATAAACGCAGGAGATTGGCCGTCTCCGACATGCAAGGCTCCAAAAACCCCCATCGCCGGAAGTCTAGACCGTCCGAAGGCCCGACGCGCGCGAGAATCCAAAGATCGTTCAGGTCCCGGTTTGAGCCACAACCCGCAGTTCCAGATACCAGTACGCCACCGGGGCGGCGATCAGCAGCGAATCGAGCATGTCGATCAGCCCGCCGAAGCCGGGCAGAATCCGTCCGGCGTCCTTCACCCCCGCGTCGCGCTTGATGACCGAGGCGGAAAGATCGCCCGCCTGCCCGACCAGCCCCAGGATGGTCCCGAGGATGACCCCGTCGATCCAGTTGAGGTTCTTGGGTGCGTACTGCCCGCTCTGCCCCGCGAGCATGACGAACCCGATGCCGAACAGGGCGCTGGTGATGAGCCCGCCGATGAGACCTTCCCAGGTCTTGCCGGGGCTGATCCAGGGGATGAGCTTGTGCTTGCCGATGGCGGTGCCCGTGAAGTACGCGCCGCTGTCGCAGGCCTTGACGGTGAAGATGACCGCGACCATCGCCCAAACGGAAAACTCGCGACGGATGGCGATCAGGAACGCCAGTGTCAGCCCGATGTACAAAAGCGCGAACCCCGCCGCCGCCAC
This sequence comes from Phycisphaerales bacterium, assembly GCA_016741915.1. Lineage (GTDB taxonomy): Bacteria > Planctomycetota > Phycisphaerae > Phycisphaerales > UBA1924 > JACVCS01. The sequence goes on from JACVCS010000026.1 coordinate 12,629, forward strand.
CGCCGTCGCGGCTCCTTTGGGGTCCTTGTGCCGAATGTACGCGAGCATGGACAGGAAGACCGCCAGGATCGCGCTGGTGGAGAGGATCGCCCCAGCGTGAGGCCCGACAAACCCGGGCAGCTCGCGCCCGATGGTCAGGCTTCCCGCCAGAACACCCGCCGCGGCAGAGATCGAAAGGCTCTTGCTCGACGCCTCGATGTTCATCGCGCGGAAGAGGCGAGCGAGTTCGTACCCGCCGCGGGCGCAGGCGAAGAGCCCCAGGACCAGCAGCACCACCCCGGGGAGGACTTTGTTGTTGATGTCAGAGACCAGAAACCCCCAAGCGCCCACGGGCGTCCCCGCGAGGCGTTCGTCAAGCCACATCAGCCCGATGAGCAGGGCGATGAGCACGGGTCCGAAGATGAGTCGTCGAGCCATGAACGCCCAGCATAGCCGGGAATCTCACCGCGCGGTCGGCGTGTCGCTCAGCCCGCCAAAGCGACGCGACCGCCGGGCGTACTCACGGATCGCGTCCAGGAACTGCTCGCGTCCAAAGTCCGGCCAGAGCGTCTGCGTCACGTGCAGTTCGCTATACGAGATCTGCCAGAGCAGATAGTTGCTGATCCGCATCTCCCCCGCGGTACGGATGAGCAGATCCGGATCGGGCAAGTCCGGCGCGTAGAGCCCCTGCGCGAAGGTGCTTTCGTCGATCTGCTCGATATCGATCTCGCCGCGCTTGACGCGGAGTGCCAGGTCCTTCGCCGCGTCGACGATCTCCGCCCGGCTGCCGTAGTTCACCGCGAGGCACAGCGTCCCGCGCGTGTTGCCCGCCGTCTCGGCTTCAAGCATCTCCACCCCGCGCTGGATGATCTCGGGCAGCCCCTGCCGCCGACCGATCTGCCGGAAACGCACTTTATTCTCCAGCAGCGTCTGCCGCTCGACCGCCATGTACTCCAGATACAACTCCATCAGCGCCCGAACCTCTTCCTCCGGGCGCTTCCAGTTGTCCATCGAGAACGAGTACAGCGTCACCACCTCGATCCCCAGATCGCCCGCGGTCTCCATCACCGCGCGGACCGACTTCGCCCCCGCGCGGTGCCCCATCATCCGCGCCTGCCCGCGCGACTTCGCCCACCGCCCGTTCCCGTCCATGATGATCGCCACATGTCTTGGGATCCGCTCGGGCGAAACATCCGGCAGCACCTCCCGCGGCTTCGCACCCGGGTTCCGCGCCATGATCGCCCGCAGCGCCGCCTCACCAGCCTCACTCAGCGGAGCCAATCCCGGTTGTGTGCTGACAGCCGTCACGCCAAGATCCTTCCGACAAAGGTGCCCGTTCAACCAACCCGAACGAACGCGCCCACCACGCCGCACGAGTTACTCGCCGACGCGGATGGTCTGGTCCTTATCAGGCCCGACCGACACGATCGCCACCTTCGCCCCCACGTGCCGCTCGATCAGCGAAATGTACGCCCGAGCCTCCTTGGGCAGTTCGCTCAAAGTCCGCGCCTTGCTCACTTCGCCGCTGAATCCTTCCAGCGTCTCAAAGTTCGGCGTCGCCCTACTCATCCACCCCGCGTCGGGCTCAAACTCCGCCGGCTTGCCGTTGACCGTGTACCCCGTGCACACGCGGATCTGCTGCATCCCCTCCAGCACGTCCAGCAGCATGACCGCCACCTCCGTCACGCCGTTGAGCCGCACCGCGTACCGCACCGCGGGCAGATCCAACCAGCCCACCCGCCGCGGGCGGCCCGTCGTCGTGCCATACTCACGCCCGCGCTCGCGGATGTGGTGCGCCAGCGCCCGGTCCGCCTCGGTGGCGATCAACTCCGTGGCCATCGGCCCGCCGCCGACACGAGTCGAGTACGCCTTCATGATCCCCAGCACCCGCCCGACGCTCTGCATCGGAATGCCCGCCCCAGTCGGCGCACCGAGCGCCACCGTCGACGAGCTGGTCACGAACGGGTACGTCCCGTGATCGACATCCAGCAGCGTCGCGTTCGCGCCCTCCAGCAGAATCGACTTGCCCTCCTCCACCATCCGCAGCAGCTCGACCGACGTATCGCCCACCATCGCCCCCAGCCGCTTCGCCCACTCGACGCACGACCTGACCACCACCTCCGCGTCGTACACCGGCCGAACCTCAGGCCGCTCCGCGCTCGGCAGCGCATCGAACAACGCCCCGAGCGTGGCGGTCTTGATCTTTGCGATCATCCGCACCTTCGACCGCAGCGCCGCCTCATCAAGCAGATCGCCCATCCGCACCGCCGTCGCCCGCTGATGCTTGTCGGCATAGCACGGCCCGATCCCGCGCTTCGTCGTACCGATCGGCTCGCCACCCTTGCCGTCGCCCGTCACCGCCGCCGATTCAACGCGCAGCAGCCGCTCGCGCAGGTCATCCTCGTCCTTGTGCCAGGGCATGACCACGTGCGCCCGCGACGAGATCCGCAGGTTGGACATATCCACCCCGCGTGCGCTGAGCTTGTCGATCTCGCCGATCAGCCACGCAGGGTCGACCACCACACCGTTACCGATGATCGCCCGCTTGCCCTTATGCAGGATCCCCGAAGGGATCAGGTGCAGCGCGAACCGCTCACCCCCGACCACCACCGAGTGACCGGCGTTCGCACCGCCGTTGTACCGCACCACCGCGTCGTGCAGCGGCGTGAGGTAGTGCACGATCTTGCCCTTCCCCTCATCGCCCCACTGAAGCCCGACTACCACCGTTGCCCGCCCCTGCAGAAACGCCCTTGGGAACGAGCCGGCATTCGGCATCGGGGCGCTGGTCGGTCCGCTTGTGCTGGTGGTCGTGGTCATGTTCATCCGCCTCGCTCAAAACCCGTGCTGTTCCCGCGTACCGATGCGTTTCGCTACACCAAAAACCAAACATGCCCCGGCCGCGTTTCCCTCCCGAGGGTACGCCGCCGAACCCGCAACGCCCGAGAACTCATCTTCCACACGCCGCATCACGCTCCACACCCCAAACACCATCAAGCCCGCCGCCACGCTCGCCGATGAACTTCCTTGTCGACGCGGCCCCGTTTCCCGCGTCAGATTCACCTCGACGCCGCCGCCGCCGCGCTCGATGTTCCCAGAGGTTCCCACGCATGTCCGCAGACACCGTCCGCATCATGTGCCCGAATCTCACCTGCCGAAAGGTCCTCGCGGTCCCCACCGCCGCCAGAGGCAAGCTCGTCCGCTGCAAGAACTGCGGCACCAACATCAAAGTCCCCGACCGCAACACTTCCTCAACGGAAGAATCGCCCGCCGAGAGCACCGCCAAGAAAAAGGCCGGCTGATCTCCCCCCAGCCAACCCGCACTTCCCCGTGAATCGCCCCGCGCCGGTACACTCGTGCCATGCTCGGCGCGTGCCTCATCCTCATCCCCGCCTCCACGCTCCTGGCGATCCTGCTCACCTTCCTTGCACGCGCCCTTGGTCATCGCCTCAACGCCCTTGACGGGCCCGGCGTGCAAGGCCAAACCAAAGCCGAGATCCGCAAAGTCCCCAACACGGGCGGTATCGCCATCTTCTGGACCATCGCCCTGCCCCTGCTCCTGGGCATCATCCTCGTCAACACCCCCGCGCTCGCCGACCGCGTTTCAACCCTCCTCCCCGCCATCACGCCCCACCTGCAAGGCCTCCGCGATACCACCCACGTCGCCGCATGGTTCCTCGGTTGCCTCTTTGTCCTTCACATCGTCGGGCTCATCGACGACCGCAAGCCCCTCGGGCCGATTATCAAACTCCTCGTCATGCTCGCCCTCGCCTGCGTCGTGGTCTTCACCACGCAGTCGCGACTGCTCACCCTGGTCGATCACGCCCTCCCCGCCCCGTGGGGTTACGCACTCTCCTTCACCCTCACGATTCTCTGGTTCGTCGTCGTCACCAACGCCATGAACTTCATGGACAACATGGACGGCCTCACCGCCGGGGTCGCCGCCATCGCCGCCTCGTGCTTCTTTGCCGGCGCCATGATCCACGAAAACTGGTTCGTTGGCGCACTCCTCGCCCTGGTCGTCGGCGCTTCGCTGGGCTTCCTCACCTTCAACTTCCCCATCCCCCGCGCCACCATCTTCATGGGCGATAGCGGCTCGCTCACCCTGGGCTTCGCACTCGCCTTCCTCACCGTCCGCGCCACCTACCTCTCCCCCAACCTCGCCGGCGGCTGGTACGCCCTCCTCATGCCGCTGATCGTCCTCGCGGTGCCGATCTACGACTTCCTCTCCGTGGTCATCCTCCGCCTGTCGCAAGGCCGATCACCGTTCGTCGGTGATCTGCAACACCTCTCACACCGCTTGGTCGATCGCGGCCTCTCCCGCCGCGCCGCCGTGATCGTCATCCACGGGCTCACCGCCATCACCGCCCTCGGTGCGATCTCGCTCGGCTCGCTCACACCCTGGCAGGCCGCCATCGTCGGCGCTCAAACCCTCCTGGTCCTCATGATCGTCGCCATCTACGAGCACCGCACCCGCGCCAGCAAACCCTGACCGTCGCTCATTCTCTTCCGGAGCCCGCCCCTGCCCGCCGACGCACCCACGCCCGAAGACTTTGATCGCGACACGAACCCCGCGGAGCGTCGCGGGCTGGTGCTCAGCGCCCTGTGCTCGCTCGCGCTCGCGCCGCTCCTGCTCCGCGCCATCACCGCTCAGTCGCTGATCCCAGGGTGGGACGCCGACCCCGCCATCGAATACGCCCCCGTCGTCGGCATCACCCCCGCCCTCTCCCTCGCCCTCGACGCGCTGAGCATCTTCGCCTCGGGGCTCATGCTCATCCTCGCGAAGCCGCTGAACGCGCCCGCCCGCTCACGCCTCCGCGCCGCGGTTGCTCCTTCGCTCTCCGTCTACGCCTGGCTCTGCGCACTGCTCGCCATCGCCTATCACGCCACGCTTTCAAACTCCGCGGATCTTCAGCAGGCCCGCGTCGGCGCATCATGGGCCAGCGCCTTCACCCTCGCCCTCGCCCTCTTCTTCACCGCCCATCACCGCGCCGTCCGCACCGCCCTCATCTCCGCATTCGTCGGCGTCTGCTCGCTCATGGTCTTCAAAGGTGCCGTGCAGGTCTTTGTTGATCACCCCGCCCTCGTGCGTTCTTTCGAAGCCAACAAAGAAGCCTTCCTCGCCGCGCAGGGCTGGACGAGCGATTCCTCCTCCGCCAAGAGCTATATCCGCCGATTGTCGCAGCCCGAGGCCTCCGCCTGGTTCGGGCTCTCCAACGTCTTCGCCACCATCAGCGTGATCCTCACCGCCCTTTCGCTGGGTCAGTTCCTCGCCGCCGTGGATCGCCGCCGCGACAAACTCGCCAGCGAGCGCACGTCTTCCGATCTCACCTTCGTGGCCCTCTTCGCCCTCACCACCCTCCTCGGCATCCTGGGCGTCGCCCTCGCCGGCGGCAAAGGCGGCTTCGCCTCACTCTTCTTCGCCCTGTGCCTCTTCCTCCTCCCGCGCCTGCTCCGCAGCAAACCCGCCCTCAACCGATTCACCCCAGTCATCATCCCCGCCACCATCGCGCTCGTGCTCGCGCTCATCGCCCTCCGCGGCTATCTGGGCGAGCGATTCTCCGAACTCTCGCTCCTCTTCCGCGCCTTCTACATCGAAGCCTCCGCTCGCATCTTCGCCTCGCACCCCTTGCTCGGCGTCGGGCCCGACGGCTACAAAGACCTCTACACCATTTTCAAAAACCCCCTCAGCCCCGAAGAAGTCGCCTCGCCCCACTCGATCCTTTTCGACTGGATCTGCTGCCTGGGTTTGCCGGGGGTCGTGCTGTGCATCGCCTGGCTCCTCTGGCTCTCCCGCGCCGGGCGTGCACTCGGCGCCGCCCACAGCACCTCATCAACCACCAACGTCGAAACGCCAACGCCCAACGCACTCCGCATCGAGGTTCGCCTCGCGATGCTCACCGCCTCCGCCGTGGTTCTCGCGGCGATGGCCCTCGAGTCTCAGGCCCTCGTCCCCGTCAACGCCGCGGTGATGGTGGGGGGGCTGCTCGTCTGGTGCGTCGTTGCCCTCGCGTGCGTCCAGACCTCAACATTCTCCACTCCGCTGGCGCGAGGCGTGTGCATCGCCGCCGCCGCGTGCGCCGTGCATTCGCAGATCGAAGTCACCGCCTCCTGGCATCAAAGCGCCGTCTTTGTGCTCGCACTCAGCGGCGCCGCCGGTGTCATCGGCGCGGCGCTCACACGCTCGCCCGAAAGCAACCCCGCAAACGTACCAACGCCCGAACCATCCGCTCATCCCGCCTCACCGCGCACACTCCCCGCCATCTCGGGCCTCATCGCCCTCACCGCCGCCGCGGCCCTCGCCCTCGGCATAGCGCTCCCCGCCTGGAAGCTCCACGCCGCCACCATCGCCGCCGCCGACGTCCTCCGCCCCTTCGCCGAACTCCGCACAGCCCGCGCCGCCGCCAGCGATCCGTCCATGCCCGCCGAGGCCCGCCAGTTGCTCTTCGAACGAGCCAGAAACTCGTTCGCTCTGGCGATGGAAGTGAACCCGCCGCAGTCCATCGCCGAACTCGAACAACGCGCCTTCGCCTTCCAACCCTTCGCAACCGCCGACGCCCGCGACCGCCTCCTCCTCGCCACGCGCGACCTGCCACGCACACTTCAAGATTGGCGACTCGACCGCGAGATCAAACGCCTCATCGTCCAAACCACCCGCGACGACGGCACGACAAAGTCCCGCGAAGCCTGCCGCCAAGCCCTCTTCACCCCTCCACCCCACCCCGGCACGCGCGGCTCGGCCCCCAAACTCGCCTGGAACCTCTCCGTCACCGCCAACTGGCTCGCCACCGGTCAAACCAATCTGACCACCCCCGAAGAAGTCGTCGATTTCAACCGCAAAGCCCTCGCCGCCGATCCCTCGAACGTCCAGCACGCCCTGAACCTCACCCGCCTGCTCGTCCGCTTCCGCACGCAACTCGACCCCACCGGCCAGCTCGCCAAGCAAGCCGCCCAAGAAACCCTCCGCCGAAGCGACCTCATGCGCCTCGACCCCGACATCCGCGCCCTGACCCCCAAGGAACGCGCCGAAGTTGAATCAATATCCAAATAGAACACGAACAAACCGCATCAAATCGTTCAGAAATGAACAAAAATCAAGTCGTTGTGGGTGACTGTGTGAAGCCTTGACAAGCACACCCGCCCGTCGCTCGCGCGAACTCTTGATTGAACCCACCCCGGCGCTACGATTGATTGCCCCGCTTGCCGGTTGGCTTTTGCATGGCTTTCGTGCAGATCAAGCCCCGTGTTTGACCACGGTGATGCGAGGCTCTATGGCCGACGAATCCTCATCTTCAAGCGACGATGACGACGACGAGTCGCGTACCGCGCTCGCCGCGCCGCGTTCACCGCGGCGGCGTTGATCGGGCCCGACCGATCTCGCCCCGAGCATCGACGAACCGCCTTTCGAGCCCAAGTTCACCATCCCGCCGCCCGGGCCTTTGTCGGCCCTCGCAGCGGTTGGTCAGTCAACCCAGCCCCTCGCGTCCCCTAAGGGCCTCGTGCGGGCAGAACAGTTCGATTCGAAACACGCACCGCCTGCCCGGAGCATCCCCGGAACACCAGGCACCAGTCAGGACAGGAAACACCCCATGGCAACCGACCTTTCCCACATCCGTAACATCGGCATCTGCGCCCACATCGACGCGGGCAAGACCACCGTCTCCGAACGCATCCTCTACTACACCGGCAAGACCTACAAGATCGGTGAAGTCCACGAAGGCACCGCCACCATGGACTTCCTCCAGGAAGAGCAGGAGCGTGGCATCACCATCCAGTCCGCCGCGACGACCTGTCCGTGGGAGAAGGACGGGCGCGAGTACAAGATCAACCTCATCGACACCCCCGGGCACGTGGACTTCACCATCGAAGTCGAGCGCTCACTCCGCGTCCTCGACGGCGCGGTGGCGGTCTTCGACGGCAAGGAAGGCGTTGAGGCCCAGTCCGAAACCGTCTGGCGTCAGGCCGACCGTTACGGCGTCCCTCGCCTCTGCTTCGTCAACAAGATGGACAAGATCGGCGCCGACTTCGACTTCTGCATGAAGACGATCAAGACGCGCCTGGGCGCCAACGGCATCGCCATCCAGTACCCCATCGGCCGCGGGCACGAGCTCGAAGGCATCATCGACCTCGTCGAGATGAAGGCCGACTACTACATCCCCGACGACAAGGGCGCCACCGTCGTCCAGAAGGAAATCCCCGCCGACTGGCTCGAGACGGCCAAGAAGTGGCGTCAGGAAATGATCGAGAAGGTCGCCGAACTCGACGACCACCTCATGGAGAAGTACCTCAACGGCGTCGAGCCCACGGTCCCCGAGATCAAGGCCGCCCTGCGCAAGGGCGTGGTCGAGAAGCGCTGCTTCCCGGTCCTCGCCGGTGCCGCGCTGAAGAACGTCGGCGTGCAGAAGGTCCTCGACTGCGTCATCGACTACCTCCCCAACCCCGCTGAGAAGTCGCAGGTCGAAGGCACCGACCCGCGCGACAAGAACGCCAAGATGACCCGCCCGCACGACAACGCCGCCCCCTTCTCGGCGCTGGTCTTCAAGGTCGTCGCCGACCAGCACGGCGACCTGACCTACATGCGCATTTACTCCGGCAAGCTCGGCAAGGGCCAGCGCGTCATCAACCCCGGCAACGGCAAGAAGGAACTCGCCTCGCGCATCTTCGAGATGCACGCCAAGGACCGCATCCCGCTCGAAGAGGCCACCGCGGGCAACATCGTCGCCGTCGTGGGTATCAAGGACTCCTACACCGGTGACACCCTCTGCGATCCGGACAACCAGATCGTCCTCGAACGCATGACCTTCCCCGAGCCGGTCATCAGCATGTCCATCGAGCCCAAGACGCAGGCCGACCGTCAGAAGCTCGGCGACGCCCTGCTGACCATCCGCCGCGAGGACCCGAGCTTCCGCTCGACCTACAACGAGGAAACCGGTCAGACCATCATCGCCGGCATGGGCGAGCTGCACCTGGAAATCATCCGCAACAAGCTCACCCGCGACATGAAGATCGGCGTCGAGGTCGGCAAGCCCCAGGTCGCCTACCGCGAAACCATCAGCCGTAAGGTCGAGGACATCCGCGGTCTGTTCAAGAAGCAGACCGGTGGTCGCGGTCAGTTCGGTGACTGCACCATCAACCTCATGCCCTACTCCGCCGCTCAGGCCGCGGCCGACGAGATCGACTTCACCGATGCCGTCGCGTGGGAGAACAAGGTCGTCGGCGGCTCGATCCCGAAGGAGTTCATCCCCTCCGTTGAATACGGCGTGCGCCAGGCGGCCCTCTCGGGCGTCATCAGCGGCTTCCCGCTGATCAACATCAAGGTCGAACTCACCGACGGCAGCAGCCACGCCGTCGACTCGTCGCAGGTCGCCTTCGAACAGGCCGGCCGCCTCGCGCTGCAGGAAGCCGTGCAGAAGGCCGGCCCCGTGCTGCTCGAGCCGGTGATGAAGGTCGTCGTCACGGTCCCCGAAGAGTACTTCGGCGCCGTCACCGGCGACATCTCCAGCCGTCGCGGCATGATCGTCGAGCAGGAAGACCGCGGCGTCGTGAAGCTGGTGACCTGTGAAGTCCCGCTGAGCGAGATGTTCGGGTACACCACCACGCTGCGTTCGCTCAGCCAGGGCCGCGCCAGCAACACGATGGAGTTCCTCGAGTACCGCCCCATGCCGCGGAACCTGCAGGACGAAGTCATCAAGGCCGGCGCGAAGAGCTAAGGCTCACACGCTCGACCAACCCCGCAACCTTGCGTTGCTCGCCCACTGCCAACACAAAGGCCCGACCTCACGGTCGGGCCTTTTTCTTTTCTTGGTTGCGAACCGACGATTCCCCCAAAGACGAAGCAAAGACCGCTCACTTCGCCTTCGGCCCGGTCTCATGCCGAAGCTGCCCGCACGCCGCGGCGATATCGCGCCCGCGGCTCGCCCGGATATGGCTGTTCACCCCGCGCGCATCGAGGATCTTCTGGAACCGCAGCACATCGTCCGTCCGCGGGCGATTGAACGGCATCCCCGCCACCTCGTTATAGCGGATCAGGTTCACATTCGCCCGAAGCGACTTCGCCAGGCTCGCCAGCTTCTCCGCGTGCTCGCCGCGGTCGTTGATCTCACGCAAGAGCGTGTACTCCAGCGTGATCTCGCGCCCCGTCTTGCGGAACCACTTGTCGCACGCGTCGAGCAGTTCATCGATCGTCGTGTAGTTCGCCCACGGGATCAGCGATCGTCGGATCTCGTCCGTCGGCGCGTGCAGTGAGAGTGCCAGCGTCACGGGCAGTTCAAGCTCCTCCGCCAGCTTCTCGATCGCCTTGGGCAGCCCCACCGTCGAGATCGTCACCTTCCGCGCGCTGATCCCCAGCCCCCACAGCGAGCAGATCACCCGGATCGCCCCGATGACGTTCTGCATGTTGCTCAGCGGCTCGCCCATCCCCATGAACACCACGTTGCTGATGCGTGATACGCCGTCGAGCCGCCCCAGCCGCCAGACCTGTTCGACGATCCGCCCGGCGCTCAGGTTCCCCTCCAGCCCGCCGATCCCCGACGCACAGAACTTGCACCCCACGGGGCAACCGACCTGCGAAGAGATGCACGCCGTGCGCCGGCGGACGGGCTTGCCCTCGTCGTCGGTCGCGTCGACGGGGATCATTACGCACTCGGTCTGGCGAGAGGGATCGAGCACGACGCCGACGCCCGCGCCGTCGCTTGCTTGACCCTGCCCAAGGACGTTCAGACTCACGCCGCCGTCGCTTCGCACCGCGTCGGTTGAATCCGCTTCACCCGTGATCGAAGTCTGCACATCCGAGATTCGCTGCCCCTGATCGTCAAACTCGTCCCACTGCACCAGCAGTTTCTTCGTCCCGTCGCTGGCGGCCTTGCTCGCCACCGTCTGCCCCGAGAGAAAGACCATCTCCGCCGAGAGCAGATCGCGGTCACGCTTGGAGAGGCTGGTCATCTGCGCCGGATCGGCGACGCCCTTCTGATAAACCCACTCAAGTATCTGCTTGGCGCGAAAGCCCGCCATGCCGCGCTGCGTGCACCACGCCGCGAGGGTTTCGGGGTTGAACTCAAAGATGTGGTCGCGTGGGTGTTGCATGGTGCTCTGGGCGTGTTTGTGTCTATCCATTCAACTTTAGTCGCCCCGGAGGATCAACCCGTTCGCTCCAGCACGGAATCCTCAAGATGAGCCGACCAACGAAAAACGCCCGCGAGGATCGCTCGCGGGCGTCGTGTGTTGCGCGGTCGTTCGTGCCTGAGCCCGAGAAGTGATCAGCCGCAGGGCAGGAAGAAGTTGTTGAAGAACGCGTTGTAGTCGCCTTCGTTGACGCCGTTGTTCGGGTTGCCGGGGACGGGCGGCGCGTTGCCCTGATCGTCGGCGATATCGCAGTACGAAGCGCCGATGAAGAAGCCGTTGAAGAACGCGTTGTAATCACCCTCGTTGTTGCCCGAGTTGGGAACGCCCACCACCGGCGGCGCGTTGCCCTGATCGTCCGCGATATCCGCCGGGTTGCACTGACCCGCGCCGGGCGGCGTGCACACCCCGCCCGTCCGGGGCTTCAACTGCAGCGTCCAATCGCGGATCGTGCCGGTTGTGCCGGTGCGAAGGTCCGCGACCGTCAGCGTCCACGTCCCGCTGCCGGGCTCGCCGATGAACTCGCGCAGATCGCCCGCCGAGAGACGGAACCCGCCGAAGGAGCCAACGCCCGAGATGTTCTGAATCGCGGGTGTGATGCTGTTGCTCACCAGTGAAAGATCGCTCGTCAGCGTGAGTTGGCAGAAGTTGTTCTCACCGTTGCCGAAGAGCCCGCTGGTGATCGCCCCGCCGGAGACCTGCGCCCCGGGCGTGTGCATCAGCGGCACGCGCGTGCCCGATGGGCTCGTCAGCCACATCGCAAGCTGCCCGACGCGGTCGTGGTTCAAACCAACGGTCGTCGACGCCGCGTTGCCCGAGCAGGTCGAGCCGCCGATGAAGACGCGGACATCGCCGACGATGCCGAAGCCCGCGACGTTCACGGGCAGGTCAACGCCCGCGGGGTCGCCGTCGGGGATGGCCGTGGCGCCGGTGAACGTCGTGCTGACGGTCGGTCCGACACCGGTGGGGCTGCCGGTGGGGATGGTGTAATCGATGACCGAGGTCGTGCCGCTGGCCGTGACGGTCAGCCGCAACTGCACCGGTGCGCCGCACGGGTGCGCGGGCCCGACGCTGATGCGGTAGAGGGGGTTGTTGTTCGCCGTTGCGTTGCCCGACACCGAGCCGTAGCTGGCGTTCGTCACACTCACGCTGACCGTGGGCGTCAGCGAGCTGAGCACGCCCGTGACCGACGAGGCAAAGCTGCTGGTCATGTTGCGGATCGGAAGCGTGAGCTGCACGGCCGACTCGCCCGGCTCGATGATGCTGTTGCTGTTGCCGTTGCCCGAGGTGTCGTTGACGGTGAACGAACCCGTGCCGTCAAAGAGAATGCCGTTGGCGTTGCCGCCGGTGGTGATGGTGAACCGGCTCTTGGAGATGTTGTAGAACGGGCTCTCGACGCCCTCGATGCGGATGCGGGCGTTTGTGGTGGAGACGTTGGGCAGGACCACTGCCGCCGAGCCCGTGTTGGGCGTGCTGTTCAGCAGCACGGTGGGGAAGGTCGCGCCGTTGTCGGTTGAGAGCAGGATCTTGACGTTGTTGCAACTGATCGGCGCAACGTTCGTCCCCGCGGGGTTCCAGCGGATGAGTGTCGCGCCGCTGAGCGACACCGATGTGCTGGGGAACGTGACCTCGAACGGACCGGCCGTGCCCAGCACGCGCAGCGTCGTGTTCGCAACCGCCACACCCGAAGCCCCCGAGACGCCGTCACGCACCGTGCACCGCATGCGGATCAGCCGAGTCGTCGTGGGCAAGATCTCACCGGGCGAGCTCCCCGCGATCAAACTCGCAACCGTCGGGATGTCGCGCCGCGGGCTGCTGCTCGGCGCCCGACTGCGGAACAGCGGGCTCGAACCCGTATCAAACTCGTTCAGCGACGTCTGCACCGAGTTGTCCAGCGCTTCCCACGAGTACGTCAGCGTGTCCCCGTCCGGGTCGTTGCCCGTCGCCACCAGCGTCAGCGGCGTGTTCGCCGGCACCACATACTGCGTTGCCCCGATGGTCACCGTGGGGAGCTGGTTCCCGGGCGAATCCTGCACCGAGCAGGTGCCGCTGGAAGATGCGTAGTTGTTGATCCGATCCAGGCACCCCGCGTGGAAGAACGGGTCGCGCGTCCCGGTGAAGTTGTCCCCCGAGGTGCACGAACCGGCGTACGACATGATCGTCGAACCGCCGCCGGGCTCCATCGCGTTCGAACCGCCCCACTGGCCGCTGGTGCAACTGTTCCCCTTGCCGTTCCAGGAGTGGGGGGAGTTGAACTGGTGCCCGATCTCGTGCGCAACCGTCAGCGTCGTCGACGGCGCCGAGGCGCCGCCGCCGAACGGACCAAAGTTCGCGCTCACCCCGCGCCCCTTGCTCCCCGTGGTGCACACCACGCCCAGGCTCGCCACGCCGCCGCCGGTGGTCGCGAATACGTGCCCGATGTCGTAGTTCCCGCTCCCGATCACCGAATCGAGGTTGTTCTGGTTCTCCGTCAACATCGCAATCGAGTCGTCGTTGCTGTACGGGTCCGACGCCGCGTTGGTGTACATCAGCAGGTTGTTGTTCGCCACCAGCGTCAACCGGATCGCCAGCTCGGTCTCATAAATCTGCGTCGTGCGGTTCATCGCCGTCACCACGGCCGAGAGCGCCGAGGCCGCCGTCCCGCCGTAGAACGCCGTGAACTCCCCCGTCGCTGCCACCGCCACGCGGTACGTGCGCCGAACCACCGGCGTCCCCGTCCCCTGAATCTCCGAAATCTCCTCCATCGGCACGCCCGTGTCGTCCGTCACCCGGCAGCCAACATCCACCCCCGGCACGTCCTTCGCGTGATACGACGCGTAGTGCGTGATATCCCCGCGCGTGTACGGATCAATGCACACCCACATCCCCTCAGGCCCAAGGATCTGCGCGTGGAACCCCTCAGGGGTCAGATCCATCCGCAGGTTCACCTTCGCGTCGCCTCGATCAACCCCGCGGTACGTCCGGATCAGAGGGTACTGCGCCTGCAACTCGGGGGCCATCACCGGCGCTTCGACGATGTCGAACGTCCGCATCGTCCCATCGGGCATCGGCAGTTGGATGCTCGTCGGTCGCCCCGCCGCCACGCTTCCTTCCAAGGGTGTCCGCGCCAGGTGCTTGCGGGCCTTGTCAAAATCGAGTTTCACCGCGGCGTACTTCGTCGGGCGCACCCACGCCCCGCCGTCGCGAACCTCCTGAGGCATCTTGTCCAGCACCGTAAACAAACCGTCCGAACGGACCGCCTGCCCAAAGGCCCCCGAGCCGGTCGAAACAAAGGCCACCAGCGCCGCCGCATGGAAGAAAGAAGAATTCAGCATGGTCGTTCAGTATCCCTCATTCCGGATGTTTGGGCGAGTGATTTCGGTAACCAAAGTTCGGGTCATTCCCGGGCGTGGTTCCTCAGAACTCTCCCCCAGGTCGCGAATACCCCGGATTCTGCTCATGGGCCTCAGTAAAAACCCTGTACAGCCGGTACCCCGCAACCCACGAAACGCACGATCGTCCGAGAAAGTGAGCAGATCCCGCATACATCCCGCATCATCCCGCGTTCATCCGGCATCCAAGCGATTCGATGCGTTTGCCCCTTCGCCGACGGTCAACCGTCCGCACGCACAGGAAACCCCCGTACCTGCGGAGATTCCTTGCCCACTATGCTCTTTCTGCGTGAATGCACCGCGGGTCACCGCACGCGGGCCGATGGTTCCGATCTTTCAGGAGTTTTGATTATGCAGAGCGTTTCCACATCGCAGCTTCTCGACAGCCTCAACTGGCGCTACGCCGTCAAGAAGTTCGACGCCAGCAAGAAGATCCCCGCCGACACCTGGAAGGCCCTTGAAAAGGCCCTGACCCTCTCCCCTTCAAGCTACGGCCTGCAGCCCTGGCGCTTCGTCATCGTCGACAACCCCCAGACCCGCGCCGCCCTGAGGGCCCACTCGTGGAACCAGGGCCAGATCACCGACGCCAGCCAACTGGTGGTCTTTTGCCGGAAGCTCGCCGTCACCCCGGAGGACGTTCAGGCCTATATCGACGACATCGCCAAAACCCGCGGCATCCCCGCCTCCGCCCTCGACGGCTACAAGGGCATGATGCTCGGCTCCATCACCAACCCCCAAACCCTCGGCGGCGGCACCGGGATGGACTCCTGGACCGCGCGCCAGTGCTACATCGCCCTGGGGGTCTTCCTCACCTCCGCCGCGGTGCTGGGCGTTGACGCCTGCCCCATGGAGGGCTTCGACCCCGCGAAGTACGACGAGATCCTGGGCCTGAAGTCGCAGGGCTACACCGCCACGGTTGTCGCCACCGCGGGCTACCGTGCCAGCGACGACCCCACCGCGAACATGAAGAAGGTCCGCTTCTCGGTTGACCAGATCGTCAAGCACGTCTGAGTTCGTCTGCACAGAACGGTCTCGCCCGGGATCATCGAACCGGCTTATCCTCGACGACGCGGCCATCAACGCCGCGTCGTCTTTGTTTTCGTGCACACCTTTCCCGCCTGCCGCCATTGAAGCGACTTTTTCAGGAGCAGCCGCGTATGCCCGAGCTTTCAGAAGACCGTCTGGCCCATCTGCGCGCGCTGGCGGGTCGCTTTCCCACCGCGGACAAAGCCATCTCCGAGGCCGCCGCACTCACCGCGCAGCTCGGGCTGCCCAAGGGCGTTGTCCACGTCATCAGCGACATCCACGGCGAGGACTCCAAACTCCGCCACGTGATCAACAACGCCTCGGGCGCGCTTCGGCAACTGGTCGATCACATCATCACGCCCGCCGAACTCAACGACAAGGACCGTGCGGAACTGCTGGCCGTGCTGTACTACCCGCGCGAGGCGATCGCCCACTTCGCGCCGGAGATCGTCCGCGACGGTCGGCGTGCGGAGTGGGTCTATCGCACGCTCTCGCTGATGTTTCGGATCATCCGTCATTTGCGGGCGGAATACCGCCGCGAGCACTTTGAGCACATGCTCCCCGCGTCGTTCCGCGAGCTGTTCATCGAGATGGGTTCCGCTCAGCGTCCGGAGTACATCAAGCGGATGCTCCAGGGCTTCGCTCGGCACGACCGAGACTGGGCTTCGGTTCGCGCCGCCGCCCGGCTGATCCGCAACCTCACCTGCGAAGAACTGCTGGTGATCGGCGATCTGGGCGACCGCGGCCCGCGCATGGACCGCGTGATCGAGACGCTCATGCGTCAGCCCCGCGTCAACCTGCTCTGGGGCAATCACGACATGCTGTGGATCGGTTCGAGCCTTGGGCACGAGGCGTGCATGCTCACCATGCTCCGCTTCTCGCTGCGCTATCGGCGTCTGAGCCAGCTCGAAGAGGGCTACGGCGTGATCATGGCCCCGATCGAAAAACTCGTCCGCACGGTCTACAGCGAAGACCCCGCCGAGCGGTTCATGCCCAAGGGCGAGGGCTTCCGTGATGCGCTGACGGTTGCGCGCATGCAGAAGGCGGTGGCGATCATGCAGTTCAAGGCCGAGGGCCAGTTGATCGCTCGCCATCCGGAATGGGGGCTTGATCACCGGCGCCTGCTGCACAAGATCAGCGCCGATCGCGCAGCCGTTGAGATCGACGGCGTGCAGCACCCGATGCTCGATCGCCACCTGCCGACGATCAACCCGAACGATCCGTACGCGTACAGCCCCGAGGAAGCCGCGTGCGTGGAGCGCCTGCGCGAATCGTGCGTTCGATCGGCGAAGCTCCGCGAGCACATGGAGTGGCTGGTGCGCCGCGGCGGCATGTGGACCACGCGCGACGAGGTGCTGTTCTTCCACGCCTGCGTCCCCGTCGACGAGAAGGGCAACCGCCTGACGATGAAAGTCGACGGCAAAGACCTCGGCGGGCGTGCGCTCATGGACGCGCTGGGATCGGTGGTGCGGCGCGCGGTGCGGAAGCGCTGGTACCACCTGGATGATGACGCGGACTGGCTGTGGTACATGTGGGGCGGGCCTCGGTCGCCGCTCTTTGGGAAGGACAAGCTCGCGACCTTCGAGACGAGCTTCATCGCCGACAAGGCCACGCACAAAGAGCACAAGAACCCGTACTTCGAACTCATGAACGACGCGGAGTTCATCCGCGGCGTGGGGCGCGAGTTCGGCATCAGCAGCGCGTGGGACATCGCCGGCGGTGTGCTGGTGGTCAACGGGCACGTGCCCGTGAAAATCGAAAAGGGCGAGCAGCCGATCAAGCGCGGGGGCAACGCCATCACCATCGACGGTGCCTTCAGCGAGGCTTACGGCGACCGCGGCTACACGCTCGTCCTGAAAGAGGATCGCATCGACCTCGCCGAGCACGCGCCGTTCACGGGTGTGCAGGACGTGGTGCTGCACGGCGCGGACATCGTGCCCAAGGTGACAACCGTGCGGACGTACCCGCCGCGGACGGTGGCGCAGACCGACGCGGGTCGATCGCTACAGCGGCAGATCGACGATCTGGATGCGCTCGTGCGCGGGTACGAAGAAGGCCACGTGCGGCAGGAAGGGTACTGAAACATCGCACATCACACATGGCACATAGCACATCGCACATGGCCACAGGGCACATCCGAACCAGCGAAGCACGTGGTCCTGCTGTGCCATGTGGCGCTGTGGCCCTGTGCCATGTCTGTTACTCGTCCAGGCCCTTTGGCTCTGCCGGCGTGTACGGCATCAAGAAATAGCCGCGGACCGGTGCGGTTGAAGCTGGGTTTCTGCCCGAGCCCGAACGCTGGCACGTCAGCCCCTCGACCGCGATCGGCAGGCCCATCGGTGACACGGCGAAGCCCGCGACTTCGTGCTTCGCGTCGATGGTCACGCGGTCGCTGCCCGGGTAGTTGGGGTCGTAAACGCGCACGCGGAGTGATCGCGGGTCTTGATCGCTGGTCAGAGCAAAGCCCAGCACCTGATGGTTGTCCCAGATCTTTCGGCCGTTCGTTGGGCCAGCGTAGACGAGACCGAGCACCGCGGGTTGCCCCGCGCGAAGCCGACCGGCGATCTGGTGCGCGGGGTCGATGGTCAGCGCGCGAGTGCCCAGCGGTCCAAACTCACTCAGACCGCTCCACGCGGCGAACCGCGCCGGAAGCTGCATCCCCAGAAACGAATCCGTCTGACGTTGGAGCAAATACGAATACAACGCCGTGCCCGAGGCGGGCGGCGTGGTGCTCGTGGGTATCGACTGGCGCGCGATGAACGCATCCGCGGCGGCGGCGCTCATCCCGCCGCAGAGGCCGTACGACCCGCCGGTGAGCTGGCTCGCGGCAAGCCCGACAACGCCCGGGATCGGCGAGCCCTTGAAGGAGTTGACGAAGCGGAAGCCGTGCTTTGAGGGGACGAACGCGTTGAAGTTCACGGCGGTTGACCGCCGGGCGTCATCAGCGCCGTCGCCGTCACCGGCGCGGGCGATCGATCGCGCACTCGCGGCGTGCCCCAACGAAGAAGACACCACGCTCGCGCCGATCAACAGCAGCAGTACGCACAACGCACGCGGGCTGGTTCGATCGCGGTGAACCATGCGGAGAACCCATCAGGAAACAGTGGGGGAGCTCGATGGCGCAATCGGCGTTGACGCAGTCGCGGGTGATGTGGGCGTCGGGTCGTCGCGGACTTCCAGCACCGTTTTGCCGTCGGCGGCATAGATGTACAGCTTGCCGGGCTCTTCGAGCTTGGTGATCTTGTGCGCACCGTCGCAGAAGGGCATGTTCTGCGACAAGCCGCAGACGCAGATCGAAAGCATCTTCCCCGGCGGCAAGGTCGCGGGGTCGATCTTGTGCGAGGCGGTGGCGGTCAGACGGACCAAGCGGGCCATAGAACGAGTTCCTTCAGGCGGGGCTGGGGACTTTGGTGAGCACTTCAGAGAGGATGCGTGAGGCCTGATCGGGCCCGCCGCCGCCGAGCGAGCCGCGCGGGATGACGCGGTGGGCGCACACGCTGGCGACGTTCTCGGTGATGTCCTCGGGGATGATGTAGTCACGCCCGCGCATGACGGCCCAGGCCCGCGCCGCCTGCGCCAGCGCCAACGAACCACGCGGCGAAAGCCCGAGCTGCAACCCCTCGTGCCGGCGCGTCGCGGTGGCGATGGCGATGATGTAGTCGAGCAGGGCCTTGTCGGTGCGGACTTCGTCAACCTTCTGCTGAAGCTCGACAACCGTCTGCGCCGTGATGACGGGCTTCAGCGTGCCCAGGGCCTTGCTTGCGGGGCGGAGCTGCAGCACCCGCGACTCGTCGGCCGCACTTGGGTACCCCAGGCTGATCCGCACCAGGAAGCGGTCGAGCTGATTCTCGGGTAGTGCGTACGTGCCCTGAAAGTCGGTCGGGTTCTGCGTCGCGACGATCATGAACGGCGCGGGAAGGGCGTGCGTGATGCCGTCGACGGTGACGGCACCTTCGCTCATGGCTTCGAGCATCGCCGTCTGCGTGCGCGGGGTGGCGCGGTTGATTTCGTCGGCCAGGACAATCGAGGCAAAGATCGGCCCGCGCTTGAACTCGAAGCGTTCAACCTCACGCCGATAGACCGAGACGCCCAGGATGTCGGCGGGCAACAGGTCGGGCGTCAGGCTGATGCGCCCGAAGGCGCAGTCGATGCTGCGGGCCAGGGCGGAGGCGAGGACGGTCTTGCCAACCCCGGGGACGTCTTCGATCAGGCAGTGCCCACGCGCCAGCAAGCAAGCAATGAGACGATCGACCGCCTCCGCATGCCCAAGGAAGACCGAACAGATGTTGGCACGGAGGGACTGAACGCCTTCTTGATGCATAGATCACCGATCGTAGCGAACAGACCACGGCCGGGTGCGGAGCGGTTCCTTGATCCCAGCCAAGGGCCGAGCAGCCGACCATCTCTCCGCACTCCGGCCCGGACCGGTTCGCGATCGCCTCGAAAGTGCAGAATCCAACGAGTGGGCAGGTTGTTGTGGGAGGGGGAGAGGGGAGGGTGGATGGTGCGCCGGCGTAATCGACAGGTTCAGTACCACAACCAACAGGTTTTCAACAGCGACCGACAGGTCTGGGGGTCTGGGCAAGTTCGAGGCCGACACGTCCAGCCGGTGAGACTGTAAACGTTTGGTCAAGACCGGGGTCGATTGGAGGCCCAGAAGCAGGGTTTCGAGGTGTGGGGGTTGCGGCAGAGGGGGCGGTGTGGATAGCATGGAGGGCGTATTCCCCATGCTCTTGGGGTTCAGACGCGGCTCGATACACCGATCGTTGTGGTGAACGGGGTGGGTGGCTTGGGCGAGGCGCGGAGAGGGAACGCACGAGCCCTTGGCCAACTTCCGCGGTTCTTAGAAGTGGTTCAAGGGATTCAGGTCAGGTTTCGGGCGTCCGTGTTCAGAAGCTTGGAACGAGTGCCGGGATTTTTCCGAGGGTTCGACCATGTCCACGACCGCAGCCGGTGGCGTACGTAAAGGCTTCACGTTGATCGAGCTCTTGGTGGTCATCGCCATCATCGCTCTGCTGATCAGCATCCTGCTGCCGGCGCTGGGCAACGCCCGCGACGCCGCCCGGCGGCTGCTGTGCTCGACGAACATCCGCGGCCTTTCTCAAGGCGCGGTCATGTACGCCGGTGATTACAAGGACGCGATCGTGGGCGGCCCGACAACCTCCGGCTTCGCGCTGTTTGCCTCCAACCAGCTTCCGGCCCAGTGGCGTCCTCGTCAAACGCAAGCGGGCGGGTTTAACGGCGTGGCCGTGCAAACCTGGGACTTCATGGGTCCGCTGGCGAAGTTGCTCGGTTTCAAGGGTCCGGACGATGAAACCGGCGACAAGAGCGAGCAAGCCCGTGTGCGCCGCTTTGAATGGATCCGCAACGAACTGCCGGGGTTCCAGTGTCCGTCCAATCAGGTTGCGGCCGTCGCGTGGTCGGGTGGCCCGGCGGTGCCGATCGGTCGCGTGGTTCCCTTCAATATGTCCACGCAGTTCACATCGACGACCGATGGTTCGCCGCTCGGCACGGATCCGCGTCCAACCACGCAGGACCGTGGTCAGTTCATTCCCAAACTCGACCGCATCGGTGCACCGTCCAAGCGGGCGCTCTTCTTCGAGGGTGCCCGGTTCCATCGCGCCGACGTGCCGGATAACTACCCCAACATCGACTTCGGCCTCACCGCGACATACGGCGGCGCATTCCAGGGCACGGGTCCGTGGTTCTACCAGAGCCGCGAACTCGATCGTTCCACGGCTCAGGGTGAATCGCGCCGGGCCGCATATGTCGCCGGCCAGGTCCCCGATATGCGGAAGTGGGCCTTCCGTCACGGCGGTAAGGGTGACGGCCCTGTTCTGGGCAACCTCGCCTTCGCCGATGGCCACGTCGAGACCCGAAACGACGGCGACGCGACCGATCCCGATCTGTGGTTCCCGACGGGAACCAGGCTCAAGGCCGCCGATCAGTTCTGGAACTACACCAAGCAGACCTGGCCCAAGAAGACCGACGGCACCTACGTTGTCCCGTAACGCACCGATGACTTTCGGGAGTTCGTCAGCATGTCCACGACCAAAGGCCCGATGCTCCCCTCGCTGCTCGAGGATGATCCCGTAGCGCAGGCGGCGAAGGGTGGTTCGGGTTCTTCATCCCGCGGCGGCGCGACGAGCAAAATCCCGCCGCAGACACTCAAACTTGTCATCGCGGTCGTGGCGATCGTTGCCGCGGCGATCATTTCCTACGTCAATATCTTCGGCGGCGAGAACACGCAGGCCCGCTCGTGGCAGCGCGTCATGATCGATTCCGAAACGCGCGAGCTCTTCCCTGACTTCCCGCTGAAGTTCGGCGACACCATGCCCTTCGTCAACCCCAAGACCGGCAAGCGCACGCTCTATCAGGCGGAGATGTGCTACTGGACCAAGGACGGCAAGGCCCAGTTCCCGGGCATCCCGGTTCTGCTCAACGAGTACCTGAGCAAGGCCGAGCCGACGACCTGCCCGGACTGTGGTCGGCGCGTGACGTTCAACAACCCGCCGCCGCCGGCGAATCTGCTTGACGCCGCCCGCAATCAGAACAAGGGCAAGTAAGCCCGTCGAGACAGGCTGCGCGTCCGAGAACCTTGCACCCGGCAAGAGCGCAGCGGGGTTTGCCCCCTCAATCGCGTGCCACCGCCGTGCTGCGCAGCAGTGATGTGCCAAGATCGCCGATCAGTTAATCGTTCAGTCGTGGTCTTGTCGTCGACCGGCGAGGAGATCACGGTGTTCCCGGTGCGCGTGCGTGCGCCGGTTGTTGACGAGGAACTGATGCGATGCGTTGGTGCCGATTTCATCAGCCGCGGGTGTCGAACGGGTCCGAGCGTGCTCGGCTCGGGTTTACGTTGGTGGAGTTGATCGCCGCGATCCTCGTGCTGGCGATCCTGGGTGCGATCGCGACGGGGAAGTACTTTGATCACCGCGCCCGCGCGTTGAAGGCCTCCGAAGAGGGCACGGTGGCGACGGTTCGTCAGGCGATCTCGCGTGCGATTACCAGCGGCGCGGTGAGGGGCAACGCTTCAGCACCCGCGACGCTCGATTCGGCCGCGAACGGGACGGTTGCTTCGCCTCAATCGCCGCTCTTCTCCGGGGTTCTCTCGGCGCCGGTGATGGCGGACTGGCGGAAGACCGGCGCGAATGTCTACGCCGGGCCCACGGGGACGGTCTATACCTACGACCCGGTCACGGCTTCGTTCTCAACCAATACCAACAACGCTGGCGGGGCAGCTCAGCAGGTACAGACCAACCAGCCCCCGGCGGTGAACCTCACCGTTGCCAACGCGTGGGTCGCCGGCTCGCCCAACTCGGTCACGCTCGGGCCCAACACGTTTGTCGGTTCGGGCTATGCGCTGAACAACGGCGTGATCGAACTGCTCGACCCGACGAGCGCTTTCTCCGAAGCCGGGCGGCGCAATGCGATCACCGGCACGCAGGTCAGCGCGGGCACGTTTGAGCTGCAGCTCGACACGCGCCTGACCAACTACTGGAACCAGCTCAACTACTGGCAGGTCTACCTCGTGAAGAACGGCACCACGATGAACCTCTCGGGGAACAACTTTTCCTGGGGCTCACAGCCCACGGGCACAAAGCTGCTGACGCGGGACTATGCCCCGGACAGCAAGAGCAACGGGAACTTCTACACGTACAACAACAGCTTCACGGTCTCCGCAACCGACGCGGCGGCGTACGACCAGATCGTCGTGGTCATGTCGGGCACGACGAATCAAGGACAGATTCTGTCGTGGCAGAATGTGAGCATCACGAAGAAGTGAATGGACCGCGCAGAGATCAGAGCCGTCGACTTCAGTCGACGGTTCTTGGTCAATCAAGTTGGGTATAGGGAAAGTGCGAAGCGAGAATGTTCGCCTGCTGACGAACGTATTGTGCCGCAGCGTTGATTGAATCAGGATCGATCAGAAGACGCCGTGATCCGTGCGATGTCCACCATCGTGGTGCGCAGGGGCGACCGAACCGCTGCGTCAACCTACGCGACGAAACTCCTTTGAAAAGCTGAAGCAGTTTGGCTCCCTCGTAAACACGAGATGCGACGACCATGTGAACGTGCGTGCGCATGACCGCTGCCGCGTTGAGCACAAGTTCGTGCGTTGCACAGACTTCATGGCACGCCATGATCACCACTGCCGCACCGCGTTGGTCCAAGACAACTTCATCACCCTTCACTCGACGTTCTGCGGCTTTGGTGAGTTGTGGAGCGCCCTTTGCGTAGGGTGTGCCGAGTTGGTTGTACACCGCCCATTCGCCGGATTCTTCGCGTATCGGTGAAACAAAACCGCGGCCGTCTCCCGGCAACCACGTCGCATAGGTCGTCCATGTCAGCAGATATGTTCCACCTCGCTCGTGACGCATCGGTGAGAGCATACACAAGGTGCGAGCGAGTTCGTTCATCAACACGAAACTCACGCGGCATGTGCAAGGAGAAAAAGAAAGAGCCCACGACTGAAGTCGTGGGCTCTGAATGACTGATCATCACGCTCGCTGTTTACAGATTCCCACGCCGCTGCTGCTCAAGCTCCAGCGCTTCGAACAGCGCCTTGAAGTTCCCCTTGCCGAAGCTCTGTGACCCGCGCCGGCAGATGATCTCGAAGAAGAGTGTCGGACGGTCCTGCAGCGGCTTGGTGAAGAGCTGCAGCAGATAGCCCTCGTCGTCGGCATCGACCAGGATGCCCAGCTTGCGGATGGCCTCGTGGTCTTCCTTCACCGCTTCGTGCCCGTGCTGCGTGAGCATGCCGTTGACGCGGTCCCAGACCTTGTCGTAGTAGGCATCGGGGAGGGTGAGGAAGTCAACGCCGCGCCCGCGGAGGGCGGCGATGCTGTGCAGTTCGTCGTCGGTGCGCAGGGCCAGGTGCTGCACGCCCGGGGTGTTGCAATGCCAGTCGAGGTATTCCTGCACCTGGCTCTTCTTCTTGCCGGGCGCGGGCTCGTTGATGGGCATCTTGATGAGGTTGTTGCCGCTGGCCATGACCTTGGACATCAGCGCGGAGAAGTCGGTGGCGATGTCCTTGTCGTCGAAGTGCTTGAACATGGTGAACTCGAGGACTTCCTCGTAGAACTTCACCCAGTAGTTCATCTTGCCCAGCTCGACGTTGCCGACAAGGTGGTCGACGTACTTCAGCCCGCAGGGGTGCTTCTTGTTGTGCTCGTTGATGGCGAGGATGCTGCTGACGCCCATCTGCGGCCCGCAGCCGGTGGCCGGCGCGCACACGCCGTCGATCATCTTGTAACCCGGCGCGAAAAGTCCGCCCTGCTTGACGTTGGTCAGATCGAACTCGCCTGTCCGGCTGACAAAGGTGTGCTGGCAGCGCCCGTACGTGCGGATCGTCGCGGTAGTCACCGTGCCCGTCGCGGTCTTGATCGTCCGAGGCTCGCCGCCCACGGCCGGGGTCGCGCCGTTCTTCACCGCGCGCTCGAAGGCCTTCTCGGCGTCAAAGACGGTGAACGCCACGTCCTTCACGCCGTCGCCGTACATCGCCACTTCGAGCGACGCCGGGTGCTCAGCCGTCAGCCCGCTGGTGAGCAGGAAGCGGATGTTGCCCTGCGTGAGGAGGTAGGTCGCGCTGTCGCGGTTGCCGGTGGTCAGGTCGTTGACCTGCTCGATCTGAAAGCCGAAGCAGTGCGCGTAGAAGAAGGCGGCTTGCTTGGCGTTGCCGACATGGAAACGAACGTGATCAACGTCGATGAGTTGCAGCGGATCGCTGGTCTTGGAAGGCTGAACGCTCGGACGGGTCGTCGCGGTGGTCATGCTGGGCTCCGTGATCGGCACGTGTTCGGAAACTTCGGTTCACACACCCTTAGGTCATTGTACAACCTCCGACCGGGTTTGGGTGGCGGGTTTTTCGCGGTTGGCAGGATGGGGTGGGGCTCGGTGATCGATTCGGGAAAACCCTTGATATGGTGCGGTTGTTGACTGTGAAGGTCCCATCATCCGTTTGGATTGTGGTATCTTGGTGTATGCCCTGAGGGGCCAAACCTTTGAGCGAGAGAGAGAGAACCCATGAACACGGTGAACCGCGGTCGCTTGGCCTGTGCCTGTGCGTTGGTGTCGGCGTTGACGTTGGTTTCGAGCGCCGGGGCGTCGCTGACGCTTCTGCCTGCGGGGCCGATGGTTGCGGACCGGTCGACGAATCTCGTGGTGAACGGCTCGTTTGAACTGCCCCCGCCGGGGCCCGGTTCGTTCCAGCCGAACTGGATCGCGGGGTCGTCGGCGTACACCGTCACACCTCCCGGCTGGACTTCGAGCGGCAGCGTGTCGTCCTACGGCGTGTGGGGCAACGATGGGCCGGGCGGGCCGCGATTGCGGAACAGCGCGATCCTGCCCGATGGGCGCAATGCGCTGTACTTTGGCAACGGGCAGACGGCGGTGCCGCTGTCGGCACCGATCTATAACGCCAACGGTGAAGTGACCTTTGCGGGTTCCCCCGGGGTAGTCAGCGGGCCGTCGTTTCCGTCGCCGGTGGTGTTGTTCCAGACCGTCACGCTTCCCGCGGCGTCTTCGTACATCTTGAGTTTCTGGGTCTCGGGCGAAGGGTCGGGCTTCGCGAGCCCCGGGCCGTTGGATGGGATCTTCGGGATGAGCTTGTCGAACACGCAGGCGGGTGATCCGACGCGGTACTTTGCGGTGCCGCAGGTGGGTGGGCGGCGGTACGAGTTCACCTTCACGACGTTGAATCCGTCGTTGCCGGTGACGGTGCGGTTCTTGAACTGGGGTCACCTGAGCATCGGCGGCGGGACGACCGAGCTGGTGCTGGACGACGTGATCATCAACGCGGTGCCGGGCCCGTCGGCGGGGCTGGCGGTGGGGTTGATGGGCGTGCTGGCGTGCGGGCGTCGGCGGCGGCTCTGATGCATCGGTGAACCGGTCTGGAGCGAATGGAATCGCGGTTGGCGGTTGGAGCGCCGGCGGGCCTAAGGGGCACCGGTGGGGCGATATACACCGAACTTGCTACGAACACGTAGCGAACGTGCAAGAATCGGGTAAAATCGAGACCGACCGCAAACCAGACCGATATACTTGTACTCGCGAAGGAATGCGCCGATGGTTGAACTGGTCTCACGCCCCGAGTTGGGCGATATGCACGTGACGCGGCCCCTCACCCGGGGAGTCCTCGGGGAGCGGTGGCTGGTCGTGCATGCTGGGACGCAGGCGACGTCGGTGCTGCACGTCTTGCAGCCGTTCCAGGGGCTGGAAGCGGTTGGTGGGGGTGGGGGCGACGCGGGTGTGATTCAAACAGGCGTTTTGGGTGGTGCGGGGAGCGCGGTGGTTGAGGCGCTGTCGGCCGAGGGCGATGCGTTTCTGGCGCCGTTCCCGGGCAGTGAGGTTCCGGGGCATCGGTTGGCGGGGGCGATTGATCCGGCGGCGATTCTCGCGGCGATCGAGCGCGTTCGCGGCTTGAAGCACGCGCACATGCTGGAGATTGAGCGCGCGTGGATGGACGAGCAGGGGCGGGTGTGCATGCTGACGCCGTTCACGGGCGATCAGGACGGGCTGGTGCCTTTGGATGTGCTGCTGCGGCGGCGCTCGGGGTTCCTGACCCTCGACGAAGCGAAGCGGGCGATGGACCATCTGCTCTCAGCGGTGTGTGCCGGGCACGAGCAGGGACTGTCGCACGGCGAGGTGAGCATGCGCGAGGTCATGGTGGACCGTCGCGGCAGTCTGCTCATCGAGCATTACGCGCTTGCGCGGGAGATCATCGGCCCGGCGACGTTTGTCCCCGGTGCGTCACCGACGAACTTGGCTGAAGATCTCGCGCGGGCGAAGGCGGCGGAGGTTCGCTCGGTGCTGAAGATCGGGTACCAGTTGGCGACGGGTCTGCGGTTTGAGCCGCCGGTGATCCCGGTATCGCGGGTTGAACTGGAAGCGGACAAGACGTGGGACGATCTGTTCGAGACGGGGCTTGGGACGGTGGGGTTCACGAGCGCGCCGCACGCGCTGAGCGCGGTGCGCGGGTGCGTGACGAGCAAGGCGAACCAGGGGAAGAAGGGGTTCACGCTGCGGTCGCTGCTGGCGATCGGGTGATTTTTCAGTCGCTAGACGCGAGTCGCAAGACGCAAGTGCTCTGCGCTCGGATGTCTGCTGGATTCAACGCTGAGTGCGCGGAGTCACGCGGAGTTGTTCTCTTTGCACGAAGACGCGAAGGCGCGAAGAAGACGGGGAATGGGGAATGGGGAATCGCAGAAGGAAGGGGATGTGCTTGGTCTTGCTGTGATTGCTTGTTGCCTGTTGCGCGATTTGTCAACGAAGTGAGGGAAGGGGGGGAAGGGACTGAAAGAAGAATCGATGTGTGGGGTGTTCAATCGTCATTGGGTTGAACGACGACTTGAGCGCGCGGCTCTGGAGAGCCGTGCCACCTGAAGACAGACGTTGAGAACTTGTCGCCAGCTTTACATCTGCCAGAGGCTGGCGGTCCAGGTGAGGCCTGCGCCGAAGGCGACGAACATGACCTTCTGGCCTTCGCGGACTTTGCCTTCGCGGACGAGTTCGTCGAGGACGAGCGGGACGCTGCCGGCGGAGGTGTTGCCGACGCGGTCGATGTTGGTGTGGAGTTTTTCGGCGGGGATGCCGAAGCGTTCGCGGGCGGCTTCGAGGATCCGCATGTTGGACTGGTGGCAGACGAAGACGTCGACCTCGTCGGCGGAGATGCTCGCCTTCGCGAGCGTCTCGGCGATGAGTTCCTGGAAGGTGCTCACGGCGAACTTGAAGACGGCCTTGCCGTTCATGTGCAGGCAGCCGACGCGTTGCTGCGTGCGGTCGGCGTTGTCGGGGATCTGCCACTGCTCGGCGGGCATGTAGAGATCGAGCCAGCCTGTGCCGTCGGCCTTGTTGACCTGGGCGAGGCAGCCCTTGGTGGTGTCGTCGGTGGCGCGGAGGACGGCGGCGCCGGCGCCGTCGCCGAAGAGGATGCAGACGCCGCGGTTGGTGTAGTCGACGATGGCGCTGATGGTGTCGCAGCCGATGACGCCGATGTTGCGGTAGTTGCCCATGCGGATGAGGTCGTGGGCGATGTTGATGCCGTAGACGAAGCCGCAGCAAGCGGCGCCGAGGTCCCAAGCGGCGGCGGTGCCTGCACCGATATCTGAGGCGACGAGGCAGGCGGTGGACGGACAGCGGAGGTCCTGGCTGATGGTGCCGCAGATGATCAGGTCGAGTTCGGCGGCGGGGAGGTTGGCGTTGATGAGGGCTTTGCGGAGAGATTCAGAGCAGAGCCAGCGGTTGCTCTCGCCTTTGGCGCGGTCGCAGACGCGGCGTTCGCGGATGCCGGTGCGTTGGAAGATCCACTCGTCGTTGGTATCGACGATGGTGGCGATGTCGGCGTTGGAAAGGACGCGGGAAGGGAGTTGAGAGGCGACGCCGGCGAAGCGGACACCGACGCGCGGTGCGGCATACGGCAGAATGGGTTGTGGTGAGGCCATCGGTTCAGGATAGCCGGGTGAAGGGGTCGAGTCAGGGGGTCTGGGCGGACGGGGCAAGACGCGCGACCGCGGCGGTGGGGGAACACACTGCGGGCTCGTGGTGATGATGCAACGAAAAAGCCGACGAGCGGAGTCGTCGGCTTACGTGGGTGTACGCGGGTTGAAAGTGTTGATCAGGACTCAGCGCCGACGGGGGCGAGCTTGGGCTCGGGGACTTCGGCGATGCGTTTGACGATGCCGTCGTTGAGGTGGGTCTGGACGTACTTGCGGCACTGCTTGAGGGCGGCGCGGATGCTCTTGGCTTCGCTGCTGCCGTGGGCGATGAGGCACATGCCGTTGACGCCCAGGAGGGGGGCGCCGCCGTGCTCGTGGTAGTCGTTTTTGCGGAACATCTCTTTGAAGATGGGTTCGAGCTTGAGCATGAGGTCGGGGTCGGCGTTCATGACCTCGGCGCAGATGCCCTTGAAGAGTTGGCTTGCCATGCCCTCGGCCATTTTGAGCAGGGTGTTGCCGACGAGGCCGTCGGTGACGACGACGTCGCAGGCGCCGCTGAAGAGGTCGCGGCCTTCGACGTAGCCGATGTAGTTGATCTGGGGCGTGGCGCGGAGCATCGCGTGGGTTTCACGGATGAGGTCGGTGCCTTTGGCTTCTTCGGAGCCGATGTTGATCAGCCCGATGCGTGGGGATTCGATCTTGTTCACCACGCGGGCGACGGTTTCGCCCATGAGGGCGTACTGCCAGAGGTGGTTGGGGCGCGGCTCGGGGTTGGCGCCGGCGTCGCAGAGGACCACGGGTCCGTAGAAGGTGGGGATCGGGACGGCGATGCCGGGGCGGTGAACGCCCGGCAGGCGGCGCATGAACTGCATGGAGGCGGCGACGCACGCGCCGGTGTTGCCGGCGGAGACGACGGCGTCGCAGCGGTTGGCCTCGCGGGGCGCGCCGATCTCGGCCATGCGGTTGAGGGAGGAGTTCTTCTTGGTGCGGACGGCGCTGACGGGGTGCTCGTCCATCCCGATGATCTCGGTGGTGTGGACGATCTCGAAGCGCGGGTCTTTGCCGAGGCCGGCCTCGTTCAGCCAGTCGCGGCAGGTCGCTTCGTCGCCGACGAGGACCATGACGTCGCCCTGCTGGAGATCGTCAGCGGCCTGGATACAGCCCTTGAGGATCGCATCGGGTGCGTGGTCCCCGCCCATCACGTCAACGCCTAGACGCATGGAAACTCTTTCCTGAATGGGTGCGAAGTTCGAAGCACGGAGCCCGGGAAAAAGACCGGGCGGAGCGAACGGACGAGTCGCCGAAGGAGAGAACGGTCGCGGCGTGCGCACTCAAAGACGCCCGCGAGGACTCGGAAAGAGGCCTGAGCGGGCGGTGAGCGTCGCGACGGGGCGCGATTACTTCTGCTCGATGCCGATGCCGAGCTTGGGCACGCTGATGCGCAGCCCGGGGCGGACGTAGCCGGATTCCTTGCTGACGCGGTGGTGCTGCTTGGGCATGCCCGAGATGGGGCAGAGGGTGGAGGTGCCCGCGGTGAGGGCGTGGTGGTTGCGGCGGCGACGGGTGCGGCCGTAGGAAATGCGCTGGTTGGGAAGCATGACTCGTCCTTTCTCAAACCGACAAACGAAGCGGGGCGAAAACGAAGCCAACGACCCGTCAAAAGACCGGACGCTGGTGGAAGGGAAGGTTAGAGGGGTCGGGGGTTTGGGTCAACCGGCGGGGGAGGTGTTTGGGAG